>CAJYBN010000073.1 GCA_913064925.1 uncultured Peptococcaceae bacterium | reverse complement strand
TGCTGAAGGAGCTGGCCCACGCCCGGTCGGGGGATAAGGGCAACACGGTGAACATTGGGCTGTTTCCCTACCGGGAGGAGGATTACCCATTGTTAAAGGAAAAAGTTACCGCCGAAAAGGTGAAGGAGCACTTCCGGGGCCTGGTGGAGGGCGAGGTGGTGCGTTACGAGGTGCCCAACATCCACGCATTCAACTTCGTCCTGCGGGGCGCGCTGAACGGGGGCGCTTCCCGCTCCCTGCGCAGCGACAACCTGGGCAAGTGCTTCGGAGCCAACTTGCTGCGCATGTACATTGACACCGATTAACCCGGCGCTGTTTCCGGGACCGGCCGGGCGCCGGTCCCGGCTCCGGGACCCGGGCCGGAAACATGAAGGAGGGAACAGTGTGGAAAGGATAGGGCATGATATGGCGGGCTTATTTAAGAAAACTGCCGGCAGGTGTATTTCGAAAAATCAGAATTTATTGAAAACGGGAGGTGCCGTTAAATGGCCGAAGGCAAGGAACTGGCGTATATTGCTTTCGACCCGGCTTGGGGATACGAGGAAATGCCGCTCGTTCCCGAAATTCCCTTGTTTGAGCTGCTCAGGCGCAGCGCGGCTGAGTACCGGGAAAAAACCGCGCTTATTTCACTGGATTACAAAATCACGTACGGGGAAATGGATGCTTATTCGGACCGCCTGGCCGCTGCGCTGGCCGGCATGGGGGTGAGCAAGGGGGACCGGGTGGCCACTATGCTGCCCAACTGCGCCCAGCACGTGATAGCTTTTCACGGCATCATCAAGGCGGGGGCCGTTTCGGTACCCTGCAACGTGATGATGAAGGGCGAGGAACTGACCTATATTCTCAATGATTCTGGTGCGGAAACGGTAATTTGCCTGGACCTGTTTTACCCGCTGCTGCAGTCCATAGCCCAGCGTACCAAGGTTAATAACGTGATTACCGTCCATCTTAAGGACTTTTGCGCTGCCGGGGCCTGGGTGCCGCCGCTGCTGGACCGGGAAAAAATGCAATTCCCCGGTACCGCCGACTTGATGGAAATTATCAGCAAGCCGCAGCCGGACCCGCCGCGGCCGGACCTGGACCCCCGCCGCGACCTGGCCCTGCTGCTTTACACCGCGGGAACCACCGGGTTTCCCAAGGGGGTCATGGAAACCCACTACAACATGGTATACAACTGCCTGAGCCACTCTCACCTTATGGGTCTCAACGGCGAGGACGTTAACCTGCAGATCATGCCCATGTTCCACACCTCGGGTTATTTTCTGGGGCTGCACCCGGTGCTGTACCGCGGCGGCACGGTCGTACTGATGCCCATGTTCGATCCCGGCGAACTGTTGAAGATTATTGACCGCTACAAGGTCAACGTAATGTTTGCACCTCCCACCCTCTACGTGGCCCTGCTGAACCACTCCGATATCTCCAGCTACGACCTGAGTCATTTCAAACTGGCCACGGGCTGCGGCGCCCCTGTACCCACGGCCCTGCAGAGGAAATGGAAGGAGTTGACCGGCGTCGATCTCACCAACGGCTGGGGTATGACCGAGACCAACTGCGGCGGGATCATGTCTCTGCCGCATAAAAAGAACTTGGATTCCATAGGGGTGCCCGTGGCGGGGGAGGTGAAGATCGTAGACCCGGAGGGGAAGACGCTGCCCCGCGGCGAGGTGGGGGAAATATGTTTCCGGGGCCCGCAGGTGGCCAGAGGCTACTGGAACAAACCGGAAGAAACAGCTCTAGCCTTCGACGATGAGGGCTGGCTGCATACCGGGGACGCAGGGTACATGGATGCCGAAGGATTCATATACTTCGTCGACCGCATCAAGGACTTGATCATTTCGTCCGGGTACAACATATCTCCTTTCGAGGTAGAGTCGGTGATCATGAAGCACCCGGCGGTTTCCGAAACGGCGGTCATCGGGGTGCCCGACCCCTACCGCGGGGAAACAGTCAAGGCGTTCATCACTCTCAAGGGGGAATACAGGGGCCGGATCACCGCAGAGGACATAGACCGGTTTTGCAGGGAAAACATGGCCACCTACAAGCGGCCGCGGATTATTGAATTTGTCGACGAGCTGCCCAAGAACGCGGTGGGTAAGGTGCTGAAAAGAAGGTTGAGAGATCTGGAAAGGGAAAGGGCGGCAAAACAAAGTGAATGATCATCCCGCTTGTTATTCTTATCAACCAAAAGGAGGAGGATTAGCATGGACCCCAAACTGAGTAAAAACTTGATCCAGCGGGTGGCAGTGGGGGACATCCTGCGCCGGTCGGCGGGACGCCGGCCCAGCAAGGAGGCCCTGGTGGAATACCGGGGCGGGCAAAGGAGCAGTCTAACCTATTACCAGCTAAACGAGGCCTGCAACCGCTTCGCCAGGGCCGTGCGCGGCCTGGGCCTGCAAAAGGGCGACCGGGTGGCCACCATTTGCCTCAATTCCACCGAGTTTATTATTTCCTTGTACGGCTTGGCCAAGGGCGGGTTTGTCTGGGTGCCGGTCAATCCCGGCTTGGAACCGCGGGAACTGGCCTACGTTTTGAACCATTCCGAGGCCAAGGTGCTGGTTGTCGACGACGCTTTTGTGCCTGTATTCAGCAAATATTTGGACCAGCTCAAAAACATCAAGCATTTCATTTCCCTGCCCGTCACCGGCCAGCAGGTGATGGAACCCTTTGTGGATTTCAACGCTTTCGTGGACGGGGTGGACGGTTCTGAGATAGAAGACGTGATCATCGAGGACAGGGACATCGTGCAAATCATGTACACCAGCGGCACCACCGCCATGCCCAAAGGGGTGCTGATTTCCAACCTGAACGTGTACATGACCGCCCTGCAAAACACCATCGACCTTAGAATTGACCCCGATGCCGTCATTACCGCTATGATGCCCATATTCCACTGCGCCCAGCACACCCTGCTTACCAGCGCATTGCTGGCGTGCTCCCGCACCATAGTAATGCGGGGATTTGATCCCGAGGGCTTGATGCGGGCGATCCAGGCGGAAAAGATCAACTGGCTGTTTGCCCTGCCCATGATGTACAGGAACATGCTGGACCACCCCGCCATTGATAATTATGACCTTTCCAGCCTTAACATATGCCTGTACGCCATGACGCCCATGGATAAGCGCACCCTCGCCGACGCCAAGAAACGGATCAACGCCACGTTTATTCTGGCCACAGGCCAAACTGAGGCTTACCCCGGCACCAATTACTTTAACCCCGACTGGTTTCCGGAAAAGGAGGGTAATATCTGGGGCATGTCTCAACCTAATTATGATACGGCGGTTATGGACGACGAGGGCAAACTTTTGCCGCCGGGCCAGATTGGGGAAATTGTGTGGCGCGGCCCCGGGGTCATGGAGGGTTATTATAAAGATGAAAACGCCACCGAACAGGCCAGGCGGTTCGGCTGGCATCATTCCGGCGACCAGGGTTACATCGACGAAGACGGCATGCTGGTTTTTGTGGACCGCAAGAAAGATATGATTAAGACGGGCGGGGAGAACGTGCCCTCCATCAGGGTGGAAATGGTGGTCCTGGCCCATCCCAAGGTGGAGTCCGCCGCCGTGATAGGCCTGCCCCACCGGCGCTGGGCCGAAGCGGTAACCGCCGTGGTGGTGCCCAAAAAGGACAGCGGCCTTACCGAAGAAGAGTTGATCAACTGGTGCAAGAAGGAACTGGGCGGATTCCAGGTGCCCAAGTCGGTGATATTCGTGGATGAGCTGCCGCGCACCACCACTGGTAAAATTAAGAAGCATGAATTGAGAAAACAATTTGCGGGGCATTACAGCGACAGGGATTAAAGTGCAGCGCACCCGGTTGGGCGTTGGGTTGGGCAGCGACCCGCCGAGTGTTCAGCTTCCCCGGCTCGCTATTTATCTCGGCCGGGGACTTGTATTCGCCCGGGGTTTTCCCTGCCCTTTAAGCGCCGTTTTCCATGTCGGTAAACTTGCAGCCGGTACCCCAAATCATTTTAATGTATACCGGGTTGGATGGGTCCGGTTTAATTTTTTTCGCGGCTGCCGAGTGTGTAATCATTGGTGGTGTTTTCGTCGTTTTTGAAACTGTTTTGCCATATCAGGCTGAGGAGACGGGAATTGGTGAACACCTGGTTGGGATTGGATGCCAGCAGCCACAGCAATTCGAATTCCTTGGGGAGGTTAACTGTTGGAGTGAGCGGAGGTAACGGAGGTGCCCTTTGTAAAACACACTGGATTATTTATCTTTTGCTAAAAGGTTATACTTTTTTACCTTGCGGCTTATAGTTGCCTTGTCTACCTGCAGCAACTGTGCCGCCTTATACAGCGTTCCGGTGCTTTTTAGAGCCAGTTTTATGAGTTGCCGTTCTGCTTCTTCTTTTATTTCTTTAAGGGAGCCGAGCTTATTAACTATAACAGTATCATTATTATTGAAGTTGGATGTAATATTAAGATAATCTTTGATTAAAACTTCCGGGGTTATTAATTTATCGGACTCGGAAATTATATAAATGCGTTCAAGCAAATTTTTTAGCTCCCTGACATTACCCGGCCAATCATGTGAGCAAAACAGGTTAATGACCTCGATGGAACAGTTTCTCCGGGTGCCGTATTTAGCCTCGTAAATTTTTTTAAAATGGATTATCAGGGGCATGATGTCATCCTTGCGTTCCCGCAACGGTGGTATTTTAATGGGCACGATATTTAAGCGGTAATAAAGGTCTTTGCGAAACTTACCCGTCTTCACCAGCTGGAGCAAGTCCTTGTTGGTGGCTGCAATGATGCGCACATTAATTTTTTGAGGCTTATTGCTGCCAATGCGGATCACTTCTTTTTCTTCTAAAACGTGCAGCAGTTTTACTTGCAAAGACAACGGTAGATCTCCGATTTCGTCCAGTAACAGGGTGCCGTTGTGAGCCAGTTCAAACTTTCCTTTTTTACCTTCCTTGCTGGCTCCGGTAAATGCTCCGGGAGAATAGCCAAATAGCTCGGACTCCAGTAAAGTTTCGGGAATGGCACCGCAATTTACCTTGATGAAAGGACCGTTATGCACCGGGCTTTGTTTGTGTATCAGTTTAGCGATTACTTCCTTGCCTACGCCGGATTCGCCCAGTACCAGTACTGTACAGTCAGTTTCGGCCACTTTTTGGGCCAGGTTAAGAACTTGCTTCATTTTATCTGACCTGGCAATAATGTTGTCAATTAGTTGTTTATGAGAGTTTGTTTCACCGGGGTGCACTGCGGACGCGTAATAATTTGACATAACTGCTCCCCCTCTCAATCTTATTTTCCAGCATCTTAATCTTTAACTTTGTATATATCTTAGTATAAATCTTAATCAATTAAAGGCGGCAATTGCAAGCGTGATTTTAACAATTTTTTTAATAATTGCAATCTTGCAACTGATCGGGTAGAAAGGTTGCAAAAATGCAATATCTGCGGTAGTAGGAACTACTCCGGGAGGGGGTGGACCTTTAGAAATATTCTGGCGTGGGGTTTGGTGTGAGCGCACGTTAACTGAAAAGATATTAGTGATCACTCTGGCAGGCTGAGGCTGGTATATTTTTTGCTGTCTCAAAAGGAGGTAATTATTAAGCACGGTTTTAGGTAGTTACTTACTGCCATCCCGCTGGGAAAGGAGGTAGTCCGTACATTCTTTGACCGGGTGAAATATAGGTATGCACATTTTATTTGAAATTAGGAGGTACGGTAAATGAGATTAAATGACAAGGTAGCCGTTGTTACAGGCGCGGGGAGGGGAATTGGTCGGGCCATTGCTTTAAAGCTGGCTCGCGAAGGAGCAAAGGTTTGTGTTGCCGACTTGGACCAGGTTTCCGCGGGAAAGGTTGCTAAGGAAATCCTTGATATGGGCAGGGAAGCTTTGGCGGTAAGGGTTGATGTTACTGACTACTCCGATGTGGAAGAGATGGTTAACAAGGCTTTAGATGTTTTTGGCATGATAGATATCCTTGTAAATAACGCCGGGTGGGACAAGGCGGAGCCTTTCTTGGAAAGCACCCAAGAAACGTGGGACAAAGTTATAGCTATTAATTTCCGGGGCCCCATAAATTGTACCAGAGCGGTGCTGCCCCACATGGTACAACGGAAGTATGGTAAGATACTTAGCATTGCTTCTGATGCCGGCCGCGTGGGTTCCAGCGGCGAAGCGGTATATTCCGGAGCAAAGGGCGGCGTAATTGCTTTTTCTAAGACCATTGCCAGGGAAATGTCCCGGTTCGGGATCAACGTTAACTGTGTATGCCCTGGCCCAACGGAAACGCCACTGTTTGATGAAATTGCCAGCGGAAATCCCAAGCTGGCAGAGGGTTTAAAAAGAGCCATTCCCTTGAGGCGGTTGGGTAAACCCGGAGACATTGCCAACGCAGTGGCCTTTTTGGTTTCGGACGAGGCGGAGTATATCACCGGGCAGACTTTAAGCGTTAGCGGCGGTTTAACTATGATTTAGCTGGCATCAAAATGGCGTGTTAATTATACCGTGACCCAATTTTGCAAGGAGGGTTAAAATGGAATTTCAAGACATTATATACGAAAAATATAATGGCCGGGCTAAGGTAACCATAAACCGGCCCAATAAACTCAACGCTTTTACTAATCTTACCCTGCAGGAAATGATCAGGGCCTTGGTGGATGCCTGGACGGACAAGGAGGTGGGCGTCATTATCATCACCGGTGCCGGTGACAGGGCGTTTAGCGTGGGCGGCGACCAGTCCATCAGAACAAAGGAAGGTTACGTGGACACATCAGAGGGATATGCGGGCCTAGGCAACTTGCCGCTGGCCAACAACCATGCCCTGTTGCTGCAGCTCATCAGGACGATCCCCAAACCGGTAATAGCCATGGTCAACGGTTATGCCATTGGCGGCGGGCACGTGATACACGTGGTATGCGACTTGACCATCGCTTCCAGTACGGCTAGATTCGGGCAGGTCGGTCCGCGGGTAGGCAGTTTCGACGCCGGCTACGGCACCGCTTACCTGGCCCGGGTAGTGGGGGAAAAGAAGGCCCGGGAGATATGGTACCTGTGCCGCCAGTATTCCGCGGAAGAAGCCTTACAGATGGGTCTGGTTAACCAGGTGGTACCTCCCGAGAAGCTGGCGGAAGAGGTGGAAAATGTTTGCGATACTTTATTGTCGCACAGCCCCACGGCGCTGGCAGCGCTGAAAACTTCTTTTAACGCCGATAGTGAGTCCATTTGGGGCATACATTCCATGGCCGGCATTGCCCTGAACCTTTACTACGGTACCGATGAAGCCATGGAAGGCAGGAACGCTTTCATGGAAAAAAGGAAGCCCGATTTTGGCAAGTTTAGAAAGTAGTATCCTGAAACGCTCGCCGCGGGGTAAGACATGTTTAACAATTGTTGGCCGGTTTATTTGCAAGAAACTTGTCCGTAATTGGTGTACAAATTGCGGGAAGGGGGGATGGGAATATGCAGTTATTAGGTGAAATGCTAGATAGTACAGTTAAAACGTTTTCCCATAGAACGGCAATTATTTACGAAAATCAGGAAATAAGTTACATGGATTTCAGTTTCATGGTGGATAGCATTGCTGCGGGACTGCAGGGGTTGGGAATAAAACCCGGTGAACCGGTCATGATTTTTATGCCCAACTGCCCCGAATTCCTGGCCTGTTATTTTGCCTTGGTAAAGATAGGAGCTATTGTCGTTCCCTTGAACGTCATGTATAAGGCTCACGAAGTGTCTTATATAGCCAGCGACACGGGGGCTGATACCATAATAACGGTAAGCGGATTATTGGATACCGTTATTGATATACGTACCGGGTGCCCTAATTTAAAAAATATTATTTCCACCGGGGATCGGTTGCCCCAGGGAATTATATCCCTGGACCAAATGATGGATGTATCGGTCATGAATTATGTCATAAAACAAGAAGCCGATTACGATGATGTTGTCTGCATCATTTATACTTCAGGGACTACCGGCAGGCCGAAAGGAGCTACGCAAACGCACCGCAGCGTGTTAACCAATGTTTGGGGCCTGTGGCCGGTAAACAAATTTAACGAAAATGATCGCCTGATATGCGCTTTGCCTATGTACAATAACTTCGGCCTCAACGTTGTAGCCATGTCGGCGATTAACTGCGGGGCAGGCCTTATATTAATCGAGCGGTTTGATGCCGAAAAAGTTTTGACGGCCATAGACCGGCACAAAGGTTCGTGCTTTTTCGGCACCCCGACTATGTACGTTTATTTGCTGGAAAAGTACGATGCGCAGAAGTACGATGTCAGTTCCTTACGCGTGGTCAACAGCGGGGGGGCACATTGCCCCGAAGAAGTGGCCAGGGAGTTCGAAGAAAAATTCGGGGCGGTTTTCCTTAACGGTTACGGGCAGACAGAAGCCTGCGGATTTACCACCCTTAACCCTTACGACGGCGTAAAGAAAAAAAACTCGGTGGGCGTACCCATTGCCGGTACGTGGCTTAAGATCGTGGATGATGAAGACCGGGAGCTTCCACCCGGCCAAGTGGGGGAGGTACTGGAAAAAGGTAAAGTGTTTTCGGTACATGGATATTGGCGTCGTGATGATGTAAACAAAGAAGTGTTTAAAGATGGGTGGTTCCGCAGCGGTGACTTGGGTTACCTGGATGAAGACGGTTATCTATATATTGTGGACCGCAAGCAGGACTTGATCATTACCGGAGGGCAGAATATTTACCCCGTTGAGGTGGAGGAAGTGCTTTACACAAACCCCAAGGTCAGCCTCGCGGCGGTGATTGGTGTTCCCGATGAGCGAAAGGGCGAGTTGGCCAAGGCGTATATTGTACTTAAAGAAGGTGAGAAGGCTACCGAGGAAGAGATAATTAATTATGTGAGGGAGCGGATTGCTAAGTACAAGGCGCCCAGGATGGTGGAGTTTGTACAGGAGCTTCCCCAAGGGCCAACCGGCAAAATTTTAAAAAGATTGCTGCGGGAACGGGAAATGAGAAAGTAACCGGCTACCAGCTCAATGGGCGGCAAAGAGGGGCGTGCACGATAACACGATAAATTGTGACAAACCTTGGATATCGTTAATTGGTTGGTTTAAAAAATTCAGAAAAGAAAGGAGTGCTTAAAATGAAAAAATTTAAATGGAGACTTGGAAGAACTGTTTTTAGCGTCCTGATTATATTGTCACTGGCCCTACTACTATTTGGCTGCGGGCAACAAGCCGCGACAGAAGAAGACCAAGGTGAACAATCCGCCAACCAGCCAGCCAAAGTGTATAAACTAAAATGCAATGTTGTACTGGGGCCTGGAACCGGAATCTGGAAGTCGGGTGAGGAATGGGCCAAGAGAGTTAAAGAAGCGAGCGGTGGACAGCTGGATATTACCCTTTATCCGCCGGGAGCGCTGATTGGTGCGACGGATGCGCTGGAAGCGCTAAGCAAGGGAGTTATAGACCTAAACTATTCCACCAGTGAATACTGGGCCGGTAAAGATACCGCGTTTTCTTTTGTGACTTACTTGCCGGGCGGCTTTGAAAAACCCATACAGCATGACTTTTGGCTTTATCGGCGGGGTGGTATCGATTTAGTTAGAGAGCTTTACGCTAAATATAACGCTTACCTTCTTGCTTTACCATATTATCCGGCGGAATACCTGATGACTCGCGAGCCTGTCAAATCCATTAACGACATTAAGGGCAAAAAGCTTGTATTCTCCGGTGCCATGCCGCATGCGCTGTTTACTAAGCTAGGTGCATCTACCATTTTTATGCCCACTTCCGAGCGTGTGACGTCGCTGGAAAGGGGTGTCATTGACGGTGGCGACCTCGGCATCCCCAGCACCACCGTTGCCATTGGGGCAGACCGCGTGGCAAAATATATGCTTAGGCCTTCGCTGCACCAGCCGTCGTCCGCGCTGGAACTTATAATCAATAAACAGGTTTGGGATTCTTTACCGAAAAATTTACAAAATATTTTGGAACTGGAGTCTTATGAACTGGCTTGGCGCTGTTACCGGGAATCGCTGGACCTGGATTTGAAAGCTCTGTCCGAAATGAGGGCGGGAGGCCTGCAGGAATTTACGCTGCCGGAATCTGAAGTTAAGCAAGTAAGAAAACTTGCCATGGAGTGCTGGGAAGAGGAAGCAGCCAAAACCGAGCTGGGCAAAAAGATACTGGATAGCCAAGTGGCCGTAATGAAAGAACTGGGATTGCTTGAGTAGGTACTCGGCATACGCCAAGCCGGGTGGGGGAATGCGGTTTATAATTGCGCTCCCCCGCCCGCAAATTATTTTAAGTATGCATAACGGAAAGATGCAAACCACTTGGGGAAGGAACGATAGCATGTTACGATTTGTGGAATTTATAGACAAAACCAGTGATTTGATTGGTAAAGCGGCTAGTTATTTATTGCTAATAACTGTAGCCGCTTGTATGATTGAAGTGGTGCTCAGATATATATTTAACTCTCCTACCAAGTGGTCTTACGAAGTTGAGGCCTTTTCTTGCGGCATCATTTATTTGCTGGTGGGAGCTCACGTATTGCTGCACCGCGGTCATGTCAGCGTGGATATACTTTATCAGAGATTAAGTGAAAGAAAAAAAATATTAATTAACATCGTGGTAGTTTTTCCGCTCATAATTATCATGGCAGCCGGGCTGACATACATCGGCTTTGATTATTTCTGGACGTCACTGGCCATTCGGGAAACCAGCTATTCTTCGTGGTCGCCGCCTATCTGGCCCATTAAGCTCATGATTCCGGTCGGCGGGGTGCTTATGATGCTGCAGGCTGTAGCCAACTTGTTGCGCGACCTGCATAAACTACGTGGTGGTGATAAAAGTTGAGCCCGGCAGTACTTAACCTGGCCATGTTTGGTTCGTTGATTGCCTTATTGTTGAGCGGCGCCCCGTTGTTTGCCGTAATCGGGGCTCTGGGCATATTGTTTGGTCTGTTGGTTGGGGGACCACAAATACTGCCCATGTTTGCCATGCGCGTTTATGAATTGATGGTCAGTTACTCCTTGGTAGCCGTGCCTTTATTTATTCTCATGGCCAACCTGCTGCAACGTAGTGGTATAATTGAAGAGCTGTTTACAGCAGTGTTCCAGTGGTCCGGCAGGGTTAGGGGGTCCATCGCTATAGCCACTATTATCAGTGGGGTAATTATGGCCGCCATGATTGGCGTGGTGGGAGCTTCGGTCATAACACTGGGGTTGCTTGCCTTGCCCGATATGTTTCGGCGTCATTATAATAAACACCTGGCTGTCGGTACGGTTTGCGCGGCAGGCGCACTGGGTATCCTGATCCCTCCCAGCATTATGCCCATTTTTTATTCTTCGGTTACGCAAACCTCAATCATTGAACTTTTTGCTGGAAGTATAATCCCGGGGTTACTGCTGGGTTTGCTCTTCTGCGGGTATATTTTTCTTAGTGTTATACGCAGGCCCGATTACGCTCCCGCCATTACCGAGGAAGAGCGCATCATTGGGTGGCGGGAAAAGCTGGCCCTGGGTAAAAACCTGGTGGCGCCGGTTATAATTATCGCCTGTGTCTTGGGGGCAATATTGGCAGGCATTGCTTCTCCCACTGAGGCGTCGGGGGTGGGGGTGTTTGCCGTACTGGTACTACTTGCCCTGCGCAAGAAATTGAATTTCCAGGTGCTTCGCGAGTCCTTGTTTTCCACTATTAACGCCACCGGTATGGCTCTATGGATAGCTTTTGCTTCTACTTGTTTTGTCGGTGCTTACGCCATGGGCGGCGGACAGGATTTTGCAAGTTCGCTAATAATGAACATGCCCGGCGGGCGCTGGGGGGTTTTAATTTTTACGCAGATTGTGTATATCATATTGGGCATGTTTGTCGATTGGATAGGTATTTGCTTATTAATTGTGCCTATTTTTACACCTATTTTGATTAACTTAGGGTTTGACCCCGTTTGGGTGGGCATTATTTTTATGCTGAACATGCAGATCAGTTTTTTGAGCCCACCATTCGGCTACGCGCTATTCTTTGTCAAGGGAATTACGCCTCAACACGTTAGTATGGGTGATATTTGGCGCAGCGTGGTGCCTTTCTTATGCTGCCAAGTTGCCGGCTTGGTTTTGTGTATACTGTTTCCCCAGTTGGTTTTGTGGCTGCCCAATCAACTAAAATAGGCGGGCAGGTATTGGTTTCCGACCGGTTTGCGTCGGCTTTAACGCGCTTTTGTCAGCAGCAAACTCTTTGGCGTGAAAATGGTGCGCCGGAAATAACCTCCGGCTACACAGTATTGGTCCGCCGGGCCCGGAGGGCCGGCGGCGTTAACTGCCGGCTGCGCGGCGGGGGCGGTTACCCCGCCGCGGCTTGCAGCAGCAGTTCGGCGACGTCCATAACGCGCAGCTTATCTTCCAACCCTTCCGCGCGCACGGCGTCCGCAAACATCTTGGCGCAGTTGGGGCAGGCTACGGCCAGAACTTCGGCGCCGGTTTCGGCTGCTTCCCGCACGCGCAGTGCGGCGGGGCTGTTGGCGCCGCCGCCCAAAAGGTCGGTGAAAAAGTTGCCTCCCCCGCCCCCGCAGCAAAAGGCGTCCTGCCTGTTCCTGCCCATTTCCACCAGTTCCAGCCCCGGTACGGCCCGCAGGATCTTCCGCGGCGTTTCGTATTCGCCGTTGTAACGTCCTAGGTAACAGGGGTCGTGGTA
>CAJYBN010000072.1 GCA_913064925.1 uncultured Peptococcaceae bacterium | reverse complement strand
TATTTCCCTCGCCGCGCTGGCCGGGGAATCGGAACCGTGCACCACGTTGCGGCCGATGTCCATGCCATAGGTACCGCGAATGGTCCCCGGGTCCGCCTGCAAGGGGTCGGTGGCGCCCATCATTGCCCGCACGGTATTTACCGCGTCTTTACCTTCCAGCACCATGGCCACCACCGGGCCGGAGGTAATGTAATCTACCAGCGGCGCAAAAAACGGTTTCCCCTTGTGTTCGCCGTAGTGGCGTTCAGCCAGTTCCCTGTCAATATGCATCATCTTCAGGGCCACGATTTTGAGGCCTTTTTTTTCAAAACGGGTGATAATTTCCCCTACCAGGTTTCTCTGCACGCCGTCCGGCTTAACCATAACGTATGTGCGTTCCAATTTCCCGCCCTCCTTACGCTTTGTTGGCTTCGACGCCCGCCTCCCGCATAATGGCGCCGAACTCGTTTGCTTCTAGTGTTTCCTTTTCCATCAACTTGCGGGCAATAAGATGCAGGATCTCGATGTGCTTGTTCAACAAGTCCCTGGCGCGGTTGTAATTTTTCTCGATGATGTTCTTTACTTCCCGGTCGATGGCGGCGGCTACTTCTTCTCCGTAGTTCCTGTCCCGCGCTATATCCCGGCCCAGGAACACCGTTTCTTGCTTGTGGCCCAGCGTCATGGGACCCAGCTCGTCGCTCATGCCATATTCCATGACCATTTTGCGCACCAGCTCGGTGGAACGCTCCAGGTCATTTTGGGCCCCGGTGCTGATCTCCTTTAGCACCAGCGCTTCGGCCACCCGGCCGCCCAGCAGCATAGTTACCTGGTCCATTAGCTGGGACTTGGTCATAAAACGGCGGTCCTCCTTGGGTAGCAATAGCGTATAACCACCGGCCCGGCCGCGGGGGATGATAGACACCTTATGCACCGGGTCGGTATGCGGCAATAAGTAGCCTACCACCGCGTGCCCCGCCTCGTGATAAGATACCAATCTCTTTTCTTCCTCGCTGATAACCCGCGATTTTTTCTCGGGCCCGGCAATGACCCGTTCTATGGAATCTTCCAGCTCTGCCTGGCCGATTTCCTTTTTATTACGCCTGGCCGCCAGCAGTGCGGCCTCGTTCATCAGGTTGGCCAGGTCGGCGCCGGTAAAACCGGGAGTGCGCCTGGCCAGCACGTCGATGTCCACGTCGGCGGCCAGCGGCTTACCGCGGGCGTGCACCTTCAATATATCCTTGCGGCCGTTGACGTCGGGAATATCCACCACCACCTCGCGGTCAAAGCGACCCGGCCGCAGCAGGGCAGGGTCCAGTATGTCCGGGCGGTAGGTGGCGGCGATTATGATGATACCCTCATTGGCTTCGAAACCGTCCATTTCCACCAGTAGCTGGTTCAAAGTCTGCTCGCGCTCATCGTGGCCGCCGCCCAAACCGGCGCCCCGCTGGCGCCCCACGGCGTCAATTTCATCGACAAAAACTATGCAGGGCGCGTTTTTCTTGGCCTGGTCGAACAGGTCGCGCACCCGGGAGGCGCCGACGCCTACAAACATTTCCACGAAGTCCGAACCGCTGATGCTGAAAAAAGGTACCCCAGCCTCACCGGCCACGGCGCGGGCCAGCAGGGTCTTACCGGTGCCGGGCGGGCCGAACAGCAGCACGCCCTTGGGGATGCGCGCCCCCAGCTCATTGAACTTTTTCGGGTTCTTTAAAAATTCTACGATTTCCTGCAGTTCCTCTTTAACCTCGTCCGCCCCCGCCACGTCATTAAAGGTGACTTTTTTCTTGTCGTCGGTGTGCAACCTAGCTCGGCTCTTACCGAAGGACATCACCCGGTTGCCGCCGCCCTGGGTCTGCTGCATGAGGAAGAAGAACAGCAAGACAAATATTAATATGGGCAACAGGGTAGTCAACAGCCCGGTCCACCAGCCCGGCTCGGGGGGCGGTACGACGGTATAGCTAATTTGTTTTTCCAGCAAGATGTCTTCCAGTTTTTCTGTGCCGGGTACGGTACCGCGCACCTGGAACTGCGTGCCGTTGAGCTTCTCACCCTTAATCAGCGTGGTGCCGTCGTCGGGTTGGATGGTTACCTGCTTGATCTGTCCCTGGTTCAGTGCCTGGTAAAATTGATCGTAGCGCCATTCTTCCACCGCGGGGTTTTCCGGAGAAGTGTATTTAATCAGGGCAATGGTAACAAGTACAATCAGCAAATATATACTAAGGTTTTTCATGACCTTGTTCAAACAAAGCCACTCCTCTCAATGCCCGGGTAAATCAGCCCATGAAAAGCATTTTAACAAAAAAGAACCACTCTTTCAACTAAAAAATTTATGCCTGTTCTCATATAGCTTGTCACAAAAATTACCCCTGTAATCGTCGATGTATAACCGCAGGCAGGTCGTTGTCTTATCGGTAACCTTCCATTTATCACCCGGACGTAAACCCGCCACCCATATTATCTCGTTTCCGGAAACCACCAGTGGAATGCGATCCCGCATGTTGCGGGGAATTTTATGATCAATGAAAAACTTTTTTAACTTTACCGTCCCGTCCAGTCCCAGCGGCTGAAAACGATCTCCTGCCAACCGCCGCCTTACCACCAGGGGCATGGTTAGGCGATCATAATCCAGCAGGGCTTCTTTTTGGTTCAGCAGGGCGGGGTCGCCCGCCTCTCCGGCAGGTAGTATTTGCGCTTCGATGGAAACCCCCAATTCGGGGACGGCGGTAACGCCGGGTACCTTCAAGCGGTACTGGTAAAAAGGAACTTCCTCATTTTCCCCTCCCAGGACAAATTCTACCAGGCCGTAGTGCTTTTTGCATACTATATTTTTCGGCAGCGCAATTTCCCGGTAACCTCCCCCTCCCCTTATTATTTCCATAATTTGATCTATATGCCGGAAATGCAGGCCATCCTTACTGCCGCTGATTTCCATCCAGGCCAACCGCACCACCCGGCGCACCAGGGCGGGCGGCAGGGAAAGCAACCGCTCTCTGTCCAGGCCCACACGCCCGCCGCTCGTGCCCGTCTTGAACCGGTAATAATGCTCCCGGGCCTGCTCCTCCAGGTAACGGTCCTCCTCCCGGCTAATTTCGCCCAGGCGGTTGATGGTGTCAACCAAGCTTGGGTTGTAATGTTTTTCCAACAGCGGTATCAATTCCAGCCTTACCCGGTTGCGCAGGTACTTTAGCTGTAGATTGCTGGAATCTTGCCTGGTGGGCAGGTTATGGTACCGGCAATAGGCCTCGATACTGTGACGCCTAACACCCAGCAGGGGGCGAATAAAAAAACCGTCCCGCACGGGAAGCATGCCCCTAAGCCCCCCGGGGCCGGTTCCCCTGATGAAGTGCAGCAAAATTGTTTCGGCTTGGTCGTCGGCATGGTGCCCTAGCGCCACCCGCGCCGCGCCCGTTTGCACAGCCACCTCGCTGAGAAAACCGTACCGGATCTCCCGGGCCGCTACCTGAATGGATACTCCTTTTTCTTTGCCGTAAACAGCTACGTCGCGCGATTCCACGTGCGCTTCTAATCTAAGGCTTTCTGCCAGTTCACGCACAAAACGGGCGTCGGCTTCCGCCTCGGCGCCGCGCAACCGGTGGTTTAAATGGGCCACCACCAGCCGTATACCCAAATCGTCCCTCAACCGGTTAAGTATGTGCAACAAAGCTACGGAATCAGGCCCGCCGGAAACACCAACCACGACGGTTTCACCGGCATTGACCATGGCATGCCTTTTTATCTGCTCGGCCACGTGCTGGACCAGAGGCATAAAGCTCACCCGCAATATTCTTGTTTTTATAATTTCAACATAAGCGAAAAATTTTCCTTCTATAATTGCATAGTAAATAGAAAAATGGCCCGCGGCCATTTATTATGTATGTAATAGGGATAAGATTAAACGGGATTAACCTGGTCCGGTGGCGGGGGTTTTTCCACGCGCGCAACCAGCACCGTCATATCGTCGTGCCTCCCCCCGCTGCCGCTCATCGCCAGGCGCAGTATCAGGTCGGCTACCTCTTGGGGGGGCAGGTCAACTATTTCTTCCAGCACCGCCGTTACCCATTGCTCCCTTTCTCCATCGCCGCGGTAGGCGTCTAGCACCCCGTCGGTGACCATCACCAGCATATCCCCGGTGGCGAATTCCCTTTCGGCGGAAAATATGCTTATTTCGTCCACAATCCCCGCCGGCAGCGAGCGGGCCCGAATTACGTCCACCCTGTTGCGTCGCACGTGAAAGCTTGGCGACGCCCCGATTTTCACTACTTTCGCTTTGCCTGCGTACAGGTCTGCCAGGCAGACGTCTACCGTGACAAAATGGTCTGCCGGCAAGCGCTGCATTAGCACCGAGTTGACGGTGCGTATGGCCAGCTCCAGCCCATACCCGGTTTTCAACAGCTGCTGCAGCAGCGCCAGGGCGGCGCCGCTCTCCACCGCCGCCGCCGGGCCCGCGCCCATACCATCGCTGAGCATAACGGCCAGCAGCCCGCCGTTTAATGGTAAAATGGTGTACTTATCGCCGCAAACCGGATGCCCGCTGCCGGCCGCGCTTGCCGCGCCCAGTTGCAGAGTATAGCGCAAGTCGGGATAAAGCCGGATGCGGCAAAAATCCTCACTGCCGCCCGGCGGGCAATTCCTGCCGGCCTGTACCAGGTTCATGCCGGTCAAACGGTTTACGAGGGGTACCACGTTATAGCGGCACACCTGGCCGCCACCGCAGGCCGGCATGATTATTTCCACCTCGCAGCCCCCGGAGGCGGGATAAAGCGCCAGCTCAGCCACGGGCGTGCCGGCCTGCTTGAGTTCTTGCTTCAATTGATCCGCCCGCTGCCGCCAGGGCCTGCTTTCCGCCTCCATCGCCCGGGCCAGGTTTTCTACCACCCCGCGCATGCCGCGCATGTGCTCGGAAACCAGGTTCCTGTTTTCCTGCATGCTCTTCTCCCAGTAGCGTTTCATCTGCCGCATGCGATATAGGCAGTTGATGCCCACCAGCAGCTCACCCGTGCGGGAACACCGCTGGCGCAGGACCTCGGCCAGGTCGGCCTCACCTGCCTTACCGTTGTTTTCCGCCGCCGCAAAACAATCCTCCAGGGCACGGCGGATACTTTGCAGTTCCCTATCCCAGCAAACCCTGTACAGCGCGCACCCGGTGCAGGTCATGTTGCGCAACTGGTTAACGCATTCGCGCCGCTCCTCTTCCTCCCCGGTCTCCGCTGGGGCGGCACCGATCCGGCCGTAAATGCGGGAAATATCTTCGAAAACAACCCCCCAGCGGCTCACCCGCTCAAACACGCTATTTTCGCCTTGCCCCGGTACCATCCAGGGGTTTAGCGAGGGCAGGTATTGGCGCAACGCAGTGAACAGCGCCGCCGGCACCACCAGGAAAACCAGAGCTGCCACCGCGGATTCGCCCATAACCCCCGCTATGTCGCGGTTACTCCCCAGGTAAACGGTAAGTAAAGTATTACCCAGCATGAAACCGGTAACCACACCCAGCCGGCCGAGGCCGCGGCACAGCCCGCCCAGGAAGCCGGCAAAGGCAAAAGCCCCCGGCGCTGCCGGCGAGACGGTGAAAACCAAGCCCGGCAGCACGCCCATGACCGCCCCGGCCGCCGCCCCCAAGCCAGCCCCCCCGGCGTGTCCCGCGGCCATCACCACCAGCCCGGCCAGGGCGCCTCCCGGGCTGACGCCCGCCCACTGCACCTGCCCGGCACCGGCCACCACACTGGCCAGCAGCAACACCAGGCAGAAGATTTTTTCCCCGGGGAGGTACCCCCGGCGGGCCACCTGCTGCAGCCCGCCGAAAGCATCATAATAAGCCAGCGCCAGCAAGGCGGCGAAAATAGCCTCGAACAAAACGCGTACGTAGGCGTAGGTTGTCGGCCCGGTGACCGCCACGTAGCCGGTTCCGATCACCACCAGCACCGCAAAGACCGTCCCGCTCAGCAAAAAGCGAAAACGGGCCGCCCGGCGCGGCAAAGCCAGAGCGGCCGCTCCCACCGCCGCCAGCGATGCCGCGTGCACCGCCAGGTCCCAACCCGCGCTTACCGTAAAAAGCCCCAGAACCGCGCCCGGCAATGCGGCCAAAGATGATTTGCGATAAAAGGCCAAGCCGGCCGCCACAAAAGCTGCACCGAAAGGTAAAAGCTCCCCCAAAAGCACCGCCCTGCCCAACAATAACCCGCATGCCAGCAGGGTAAATTGCCCGGCCGCGTACTTCAACCGGGCTTCCGGCACATCTTTTAACCGGCGGCCGTTCACCCGCCCGGTGGAAAAAATGCCGCTTGATCCCTTGCCGCGCCCGTGCGGGTAAACTTCGCCCCTTTCAAACAAAAAATCCACCCCTTGTGCCTATAATATACTCCCATTATAGTACAAACGGGTGGAAAAGTATAACTAATTTGGCATTTGATTCCATAAAAATTTACGACATTTTTTTCGCCTCCATGACCAAGCCGTATAATATGTCGGCCTCGCTGACCAGCACGTGACCGGTGCCCAAGCCGTGGAGAATTCTGCTCAGTATCCTGGTCCCGGCCGGGATGATGTCGGCGCGTTCTGGCTGCAGCCCCGGCAGTTCCTTTCTGGCGGCCAGGGGCATATTCTGCAGCATGTAGTATAGTTCGTCAACCCTTTGCCTGGACAGCCGGTAGCCGTGCACTTTTTCCGGGTCATACCGGCGCAGGCCTTGGGCCACGGCCGCCAGCGTGGTCACCGTGCCCCCGACGCCGACCACTTCCCCGGGCAAAATATCCCGCCGGATGGACTGTAAGGCCGGTTCCAGCGCGGATTTGATCTGGCCCCGGCCGTAGCCGTTTTCGGTCATGCGCACCGCTCCCGCATTAACGCTGAAAAAGCGGGCCCGTCCACCCGGGCACCAAATAAACTCCGTGCTGCCGCCCCCAATATCCACCACCACGGTGTTCTGCACGTAATCGCCCAACGCTCCGGTAACGCCCAGATAGCTGAGGCGCGCTTCCTCGATACCGGACAGCACCTGCAGCTCCAAGCCCGTGGCTGCCCGCACGGCCGACGCAAAATCGTCCCGGTTGGCGGCGTCGCGCACCGCGCTGGTGGCCGCTATTACGATTTTCGCAGCCCCGGCCCGTTCCGCCCGGTCAACAAATTGCTTAATTACCCGCAGGGTGCTTTCCATGGCGGGTGCCAGCAGGCGGCCCCCGCCCATACCGCGACCCAAACGGGTGGTTTGCAGGTCCCTCGCCACCGGGACCACGTTGCCTGAAGCAGTGATATCGGCTACCAGCAAACGGGTGGAATTGCTGCCCACGTCAACGGCGGCAATCCTCACGGCCACCCCCCCCCAAATGGAAAAAGCACCTCAAAAGTTGAGAGTGCTTGCCGGCTTTTCCCCGTATTCCCTTAACCCCGTTTTCCGGCGCCGCGGCCGCCCCGCTTGCCCTCGGTGTAGCGGCGCAGGCTCTGCAGCCGCTCGTCGCTGTCCTTTAAAAAGCGGGACAGCTTTTCTTCAAAGGAAATTTCCGATTTGCGCCGCTGGGAAGGTTGCATGGCCTGCTTGATGGACAAGCCGATTTTTCCCTTGGCATCTACAGAAATAACTTTAACCCTGACCTTGTCGTTTTGTTTTAGGAAATCATTAATGTCTTTAACGTATTCTTCGGCAATTTCGGAGATATGCACTAACCCGGTTTCTCCGCTGGGCAGCTGGACAAAAGCACCGAAATGAGTAATGCCTGTAACCCTGCCCTCCAGAATTTTCCCTGTTTCCACTGGCATGCTAAAAAAAATCCTCCCGCCAGAGACCTTGATTAATTATATCAAAGACACACCCCATGTCAAGCGGCAAGCGGCGTTCTTTAATCACCAATTTCAGCCGCACCGGGCCGTGCAGGTGCAATAGGAACAATCCTGGCTTCGCCGTCTTTGACCAGCCCCAGCTTTTCCCTGGCCACTTGCTCGATGTAAGCGTCCGACTGCAGTTTTTCCAACTGCTTTTGCAGCCTGGCGTTTTTCTCCCGCAGTTCCTTTACTTCGGCCTGTATAGCCTGCAAGTCCCGCTGCATGGCGTACAGCTGGTCCAAACGGGTGCCCAGGGAAAAAGAAACGTACAGCAGCAGCAGCACAATGATAATCAAGGGCAGCTTGCTGCGCGAAAAACGAAAACGCCGCACGGTCCTCGTTTTTTCCGGCTGCTGGTAATAAACTATATTACGGCTCCGTTTGGTTGCGCTTGACATCATTGTCTTCACTCCTCCTCTTCGTCAGGCCCAAACAGCCCCAAATTGTGCCCGGGTATAACGATAACCACTTCATAGCCCTTGGCCCGAGCCCGGCTGTAAAGGGTAGCCACGGTGCTGGTGCTGAGCCCCAGTTGCCGGGCTACCCGCTCATTGGCGTATCCCATTTCCTTCAGGGTGACCACCTGGCGTTCCCGGAAACTTAATTTTTCGACCCCCCTGATTTCTATTTGCACAACGCCTCACCCCGCGGCCGGGCCTCCTTGCACTGCTAACTGACATGTTGATTACATATTAACTACATATTGCTGACAATTGTTCTACACCGGCCAACCATTTCCTTCTTATGCGGGAATCATTTTTTGCGAAAAAAAGAGGCCGGTCTGCGTTTTAACCGGCTTCCTTTGCTTCTTCCACCAGGGCAAGGTACTCCTGCCCCAGCTTGGTCAAGCTGCAAATTTTGCTTTTGCCCTCCGTGGAAACGTCCACCAGGCCCAGGGCGTACAGCTGCATGATGACATGATCCAGCACCGCCCTTTTTACCCGGGAAAGCAGTGAAAGATCTTCCTTGTTCATACTGCCCTCATTCACCAGTGCTTCCAGCACCCGGTTGGCTTCCTGGGGCAGCCGCTCCCCCGCTTTGACCAAGTATTCTGCCAGTGGTGTAGTGCTAATCATCCTCGCATCCCTCCTTAATCTATATTGTTACCCTTTATTGATAATTAATAAGCCACTAAGTAAATTTTTTGCGCGTTTAGCTAAGGAATTTATGGAAATAATATTACTAGTTGGTATGCGAAGCAGGTGATGGTATGAGTAGAAAAATTTACCTCGTCCTGGTTTTAACTCTGCTGTTGTGCGCAGCCGCGTTTCTGGTACTGGGCCCGCCCGGCGCGCCCCCGCCAAATTTGCTCCGGCTGCACGTGATCGCCAACAGCAACTTGTTTTATGACCAGGAATTAAAATACAGAGTCAAGGAAAGTATCGTCAGGGAAACGGCCCAGGCATTTGCCGGGGCGGCCAGCGCCGGGCAAGCCAGAGAAATTGCCGACGCCAACCTGGAAAAGATCGCCCGCATCGCCCGGCGGGAAATAAAAAACAGCGGTTTCGATTACCCGGTGCAGGTGACGCGGGGCTATTATTATTTTCCCACCAAAACCTATAACCTGCGCGGGCCAAACGGGGAGTCAGCGCTTACTCTTCCCGCCGGCCGGTACGAAGCGGTACGGGTGGTTATCGGGTCCGGCCGGGGCGCCAATTGGTGGTGCGTATTGTACCCGCCCCTTTGTTTCGTAGACGGAGGACATATACTGCCCCCAGCCGCTCCTCCCACGGCGCCGGCGGTGCATGAAGCAGAAAAAGCGGCCGCCTGTGCCGGCAGCGAGCGACCGCATATTGCCTACCGCCTGCGGATTGCGGAACTCTGGCGATCCATCTGGCGTTCGGAAAAGTAGCTGCCGGTTCTTGCCTCGGCAATTCAAAAACCGCCCTGTGCGGGCGGTTTTTACTTGCGGCGGCTAATTTTACCCAGCACCTTTTTGCACCCGCCGGCAAACCGGCGGTACCCGGCTTTTGCCGGGTCGGGGAGCAACCTTTTAGCCGGAGTTAAAAGCAAGCGCCTTGCTTTACGCCACAGCCGGCCGGTCAGCCGAAAAGGGAAAGCCAGCGCCGCGAAGGCCAGCCGGAAAGGGAAAAAGAACACATATAGCAGACGCAAGGTTACGCTGACGGCCCAGCGGGAAACCCGCAGCGCCGTTTCCAGCACCTTGACCACCCATCCCCTTACCAGGCGGCTGCAAAGCTGGTAATAGAGCCAAGCACCCAAGCCCAGTCCCAGGAATAAAAAAAAGCGCACTTTCCCCTGGTTGTAAAGTAAAAAGACAACAAAAACCAGCCCCGTCAAAATCAACCAAAAGATTATATCCCCCACCATTATACCGGTCCTGCGCAGCCTCAGGACTTGGCCGATTCCACTGTAGATGTCAAACAAAAACCCGGCCAGCGCTCCCGTAACCAGGGTATAAAAAAATACCGCAAACTGGCCGTGAACCGGCTCCACCACTGCTATTACCTCCAAGGGCTATTTAAAAATCCTGCTCAACATCCCCTTGCCCCGCGCGCCTGCGGCACTCTTCCCATCCGCGAAAACCATGGAGACAACTTTCCCCTCCACCACTAGCTCGCCGTTTTCCAAGTGCAGCCTGGTTATATGCAGCCCCTCGCCCCGCAGGGTCAGCAACCCCATGTTGGTATCCAGGTTAATTTCTCTTTCATCAAATTTTCCCACGTGCTCCACGCCTTTTACCACCAGGTACTTACGGTCGGTAAGAAGCAGCCGGTTGGCGACACGTTCTTGTTCCATAATTGTTCACCTCCCGCCCGGGCACAACGGGTTTAACATATTCAGTTAAATATCTATGCTGCAAAACCATAATTATGCAATATATCAAAAGACGGCCCTTGAGTCCTTAACGGAGCATGGAAAAAGGGCGCTCCGTAAAAAGCGCCCGCAGTGGTTTATCAACAACACAGGCGGCCCATTAAGGCCGCCTTATTTCCAAAGCTTTTGAATGTCGACATTCCGGTAATAAAACTTTATTATTTCTTCCGGCTTTTTGCCCTCGTTGGCCATTTTTCTTGCTCCCCACTGGCAAAGCCCCACTCCGTGACCGAACCCCTTGCCTTCCAGTATCAAATTGTTTCCCTGCACTTCGGCCCGGGAGAGCAGCATGGACCGCACCTGTTCACTGCCCAGAGCCAGCCTCAGGTCGGCGCCGCCCACCGCGGCGGAGCCAATTTGCAGCTTGGTCGCCCTGCCCGAAGGCCCCCTTTCCAAAATTTTTACCGATGAAATGTTCCCCGGGTCGCTGCCGCTTATTTTTTCGACGGCCCGGCGCACCCGGTCCAACGGTATCGCGACCTGCCAATGCCTGTTTTCCGGCACAGTTATCGACAAGCAACCGTCCCGCGCTCCGGCCTTAATATATGGTGTGGGCTCTATAAAATAAGCCAGCCCCTCTTGTGCCGAGGCGGAAATCCCGCCGTCGCACGCCGAAAACCATCCCTTCACATAATCGCCGCGGTAAGTGATAACCTTGCCTCTGGTCATGATCACGGCTTTACGCACTCTGGCGTTGATGCGGGTTGGATCATACGCCTGGAACTCGTCCGCGTCCGTGGACGCGTCTGTGCCGTGCAGCTTTTTTATCCGCCCCGCTTTTATGTTTTCCATGGTAAACGTGCGGGCCACTATGGCCTGGGCGGCCAGCGCGTTCACCGGCCAGTTGGGGTCCATTTCCGCCGCCACCACGCCGGCCAGGTATTCTTCCAGTTTAATGTTTTCCTTGGTGCCTTTGTCATTGTGATACAGGCTTATTATAGGCTCTTGGTTGGGCGCACCGGGAACGGGTGCGGGTTTGCGCTGGGGCCCCCAAGTACAGCCGCAAACCACAAGCGCCACCGCCAGTAAAAAGAGCAATATTTTGCGCACAAACACAAGCTTACCTCCCGGCTTTTTCGTTTATTCTTTGTGGGGAGGGCGAAAAATATACGCGCTAGCTAGCCCGGAACCCGGTGCCTACACAACCCAGGCGCCCGCTGTGGGCCCCCTGGTGAAATAATGCAGCACACCCCTGAGCCGGGGCGCACCGCCCGGCCGCAGCCCTCCGGCAAATGAAAGTTCCTTCTTTTCCCGGCCTGCCGGAAGCAGTAAAACCGGTTCACTCGCCTTCACCGGGCCGCCGTAAATCTCTTTCAGGCAACCGTCTTCATCTAACAGCCAGCCGGCTGGCTTTAACCTGCCCGGGATAACCCCGCGGCGGGGCGGTACCGCCCATATATTATTGATTCCTTGCTTTACCCAGGGCATCCAAAGCACTACTCGACCCTCCTTTGCTATTTACTGTAAATGTTACCATATTATTGCAAACACCAAATTTTGCCCTATAAGCCCGTTTATCTTAATTATTACGATACATCTCACCGGCGCTTTAGCATGCGCTCGGAAGCAAAACAGGCAACAAAAAAGGGCCCTCGGGACCCTAATCCTGCACATATATATTTTCCAGCAATTCGTACAACTCCGTTACCTGTTTGGCGGGCACAGTTTCCCGTATGTTGCGCACCCTAACCTTTAAGCGCCGTGTGCCCAAGAAAATTTCTATCACGTCCCCGGGTTTAAGCACCGTACTTGCTTTAGCGATCCGGTCGTTAACTTTGACCTGCTGCCTGTCGCAAATTTCCTTGGCCAATGTGCGCCGTTTAATTAGCCGGGAAACCTTTAAAAATTTATCTAGCCGCAATTTACACCCTTAAGAAACGGCATCACGTAATGCTTTACCGGCTTTGAATACCGGCACCCGGGCTGCCGCAATGTCAATTTCTTCGCCCGTTTGCGGGTTGCGCCCTTTTCTGGCAGCCCTTTCCCTAATTTCGAAAGTCCCAAACC
>CAJYBN010000071.1 GCA_913064925.1 uncultured Peptococcaceae bacterium | reverse complement strand
GCAGGGCGGTGACCTCAAAGCTTTTGAGGAACTGGTGCGCCGGTACCAGGACCGGGTTTACGGGCTGGCGTGCCGCATGCTCGGCAAATCCGAGGACGCCCTGGACGCTTCCCAGGAGATTTTTATCAAGGCCTACCGCTTTTTACCGCGGTTTCATTTTCAGGCCAGGTTTTCCACCTGGCTGTACCGGGTAGCCACAAACGTGTGCCTGGATTTGCTGCGCCGGCGCGGCAGAGAGCAAAAACACAGCTTGCCGCTGGAGGGGGAATTACATCGCTGCGATTTGGCCAGCGGGGGTCCCGGCCCGGAGGATGCGCTGGTGGAAAGGGAACGGGTCAGGGCACTGCAGCGGGCGGTGGTGGCCCTGCCCGACGGTTACCGGGCGGCTCTGGTGCTGCACCATTACCAGGGACTGAGTTACAGGCAGGTGGCGGAGGTTATGAACCTGCCGGAGAAGACGGTGGCAACCAGGATACACCGGGCCAAGAACATGCTTAAGGAAAAATTGCTGGGAGGTGAAGGTGGTGCGTTGCCGGAAGGCACAAGAGATGTTAAGCAGGTACCTGGACGGAGAATGCCGGTCGTCTGAGGCCGCAGTCCTGGAGAAACACCTGGCCGGCTGCCCGGCGTGCGCCGCCGAGCTGCAAAGGATGCGCCAAGTGAACCGCCTGCTGGATACCTGGCAAACTGAGCCCGCGCCCGGCGCGCTGCTGGAAGGCGTGATGGCCGCCGTAACCCGCGAGGCGCGCGGGGCAGCGGCGGCCGGTGCGCGGCCCGGCGTGAACGCGCCGCCGCGGGGCAAAAGACCGGCGGCCGTGCTGCGCGACCTGGCGGTGGCGGCCGCCGTGTCCCTGGCGTTGTTTTGGTCTTCCGCTGCCTGGCTGCCCGGCCGGCCGTTGACGGCCGCGGGGCAAAACGTCAACGGCGCCGTAAATGCTTGTGCCCAACTGGCCGGGGCGGCCGTGGACCAGTTGACCGAAACGGCGGGGAAATATACCAGTAAAATTTTATTTGAGGGTAAGCAGGGGGCGATAGGTGGGTTGGACCACCCAAGATAAAATTTTTCAAAAAGGCTGATAAACTATGCTTTTTGAAGCACGGTTATAAAATATTGAGATAGGAGTGGCAGGCAAAATGAAGTGTGTCCATCACCCGGAAACCGAGGCCGAGGCGCTTTGTGCCATCTGCAAGGCGCCCGTTTGCGGGGAGTGCCGCGTGACGCTGCGGGAACGGGAATACTGCTGGCAGTGCTTGGAAAAAAAAGTTAATACCGCGGCACCGGAAGTATTGAACAGGGATAAGAGCAGGGCACTGGCTTTCTTTCTTTCCCTCATTCCCGGCGTGGGATACCTGTACCTGGGGCTGATGAACAGGGGGCTGCAAACGCTGATACTGGCTTTCGGCACCATCTTTGTGGCCGAAATGACCCGTATTGATGCACTGATTCCGCTGGTGTTGCCGGTTTTGCTGTTTTACAGCATATTCGACACTCTGCAGCTGGCCGGCAGGATGCGGGAAGGAGTGCCCGTGGAAGATAAGCCCCTGCTGGAGGCGAAGGGTCGCTTCAACTGGCAAAATTACCTGGGCTACGCGCTGGTGGGTTTGGGCGTGCTGGCGCTGCTGAACAACTTTTTACCCTACCTGTTCGACTACGGGTTGGTACACCGGCTGATCTCCCCGCTTTTGCTAATGGCCATAGGTGTATTTATCCTTTACCAGAATTGGAAGAAAGAGAGGCGTGACGCAAATGAAGGAGATACATAAGGCGGGGCCTGTAACGCTGGCCCTGGGGTTGATTGCCGGCGGCACACTGCTGCTGTTGTACAATTTCGGCGCCGTGCCCAGCCTGCAGTGGCTGTGGCGGCTCTGGCCCGTGCTGTTGATTGGCCTGGGGTTGGAATATTTCCTGAAAAAAGCTGTTTACCGGGAAGGCGAGGTGCAATTCCACGCGCCCAGCATAGTTTTGCTGCTGGTTTTTATATTGGCCGGGGGCGTGTTTCACGCTGCCGCCAGCATCGGGCGGAACGTCGACGACATCCTGGAAGGCCTGCCCTGGCACCGCGCGCCGCTTACTTACAGCCGCACCTGGACCGCCGAGCCGCTGGCCATGCAACCGGGGGAGCGGCTGGTGGTGGACAACGAGAGGGGCCAGGTGCAGCTTGTCCCCGCAGCGGATAACCGCCTGCGGGTGGAAGCGGTCATCCGGTCGCCGGAATCGGGCCCGGCCAGGGCCTTGGCCGGCAGGGTGAACCCCAGTGTCAGGCGGGATGGCGCCGCCGTATCCGTGGTAGTACCGGAAACCGAAAGCTGGGGGGACCATTACCTGGTGGTCGACTTGCAGGTGGCGGTGCCGGCTGGAGTGGACGTACGCGTCGACAGCGGCACCGGCCGGGTGACGGCCGAGAACCTGGACGGCAGCCTGGTCGTCGCCGGGAACACGAGTTCCATTGAGCTGGAGGACATCGGCGGCAATATTGAGGCCCGCAATAATACGGGTAAAATAGAAGTGCTTAACCCGGCCGGCAACGTGGTGGCCGAGACCAATACTGGCAGCATTGCGCTGTCCTCGGACCGGCCCCTGCAAGGGGAATACGAACTGGAAAGCAACACCGGCCGGATCAGCATGTCGCTTCCCGCCGAGTCCAGCCTGGTTATCGAAGCCATCTCGAGTACCGGGCGCGTTTCCGTGGACGGGATTCCCCGCGCGGGTGACAACGATGCCGGCGGGCCGGGAGACAAGTTTCGCTACCAGCTGGGAGCTGGTGAAGGGAGGGCCAAACTGCGGGTAGGCACGGGCGTGGTGAAAATTGAAGTAAGATAAGGGAGACGCTTCAGTCAGTCAGTCAGTCAGATATAATGGCATAATTTAAATTTAAGCGGACATACAACGCTCCCGGGTCAGGGGGCGTTGTATGTCTGCCGTGCAGTACTAGTGGGAATAACCTGGCTAAAAGTATTTCTGACGCAGGCTGGAGCCAGTTCTTCGCAATGTTCTGCTACATAGCAGGTGAGGCTGGCAAAGCGTATTTTGTAAAAGTGAACCCCTCCGTCATTTCGTAGGAATGTTCAGGTTGTGGTACGGCTGTACCGCAAAAACTGTTTATCCGGCTGCACCGGTACCCTTTTTGCGGTTTGGTACTGGACCGGGACGTAAATGCGGCCCGAAATATTTTCATGAAAGAGCGGTTCCGAAAGTGGCCTGACGCACGCTTTCCTACCGCAGGAACGGCGGTATGTTACGCCTGTGGAGCTAACCCAGCAGGGTTACGATGAAGCAGGAAACCACGAATTTGCTCGTCCAGGAAACCATTTCCTGAACGCCAGCGAAGAAAGGGGTAGTTTTATATATTATATTTTAGCGGTGCAATGTTTAGCCATCCTTTTAGTTTACCAAATTTGCAGATTCGATCAAATATTTCCAATTCATCCATTGCGAATTTTATAAACATGCTTCGCAAAGTATCATTATGAACTACTGAGCGGATAGTACGAGCATGCATATCAAGAAAAAGTTGCATACCTGTAAATACCATTTTGAACATGAATCTATCTTCCAACAACTCGGAATTAACTTCGATTCTGGCGCTTTTAGGAGGTCTATGCGGTAAAGGTAATTTAAATAAATTCATTTGATGTTCTAATTCATTTATTTGCTTTTCCAATACATTACCCAACCCTTTCTCCAAAAGGAGCTTTAAGTCAGGATCGTGAGCAAAGTTTTGCCATATTTGAGTTTGCTCTATGATGTCATACCTTGAGACTAGTTGGTCCCATAAGAAAAAAGCATCCGCTACACCTATTGAAGGGTCTTTTGCTGTGTCAGCTCTACCAAAATGAAAATTACCAATTTGGACCACGCTAGTACCTCCTTTTTTAAGCTATTATTTTTAAAAAAGAATTATGTATTCGTGTTTAGTTAAGGTAAAAAACACAAATTATTTATTGGCTGGTTACAGATTCCAAAAAAATGCAGTAAATAACGCACTTTTTTGTTGTCATGGATTGGGCTTGTCTTTTTTCCCCGCCGCGTTTCTCGCCTGGCCGGGCAGTGCTTTGCCGGCCGCGGCTCCCTTATTGCACCCGGGAAAAAAGCTTTTGCAGCCAACCTTTTTCCCGTTCACCCTCAGGTATATACATGATGGTTTCCGCCGCCCGGCGGGCAAAGGTGTTGTCCAGTGCTTCCGCTGCTTTTACCGGACCCACCAGCTGGCCCGCGGCGGCCAGCATGCGTTCCATTTCCTCAAAACTCGTCTCTGACAGCCAGGGTGCCGGGCGCCACATGTCCATCTCCAGGTAAAGGCGGACAAGCCGATCCCTGGTTTTGCCGTACAGGCAGCCGAAGTGTTTCTTGGCCGCCTGCAGGGCCAGCTCGGGTTCGTGCTGCATCCACAGCTGGGCCTTGTGTATGCCGTTGACAAACCCCTGCAGGGCGCCGGGTTGCTTCCGGACAACCCCGGGCCAGGCCGTGCAAAGAACGGCGGGGATGTCGCTTTCCCTACCCAGGGCGGCGGCGATATACCCGGTGCCGGCGGCTTCGGCCTGCAGTGCCTGCGGGCCGGCAAGCTGTATGTACGAGCCGCTGCCCGACTTGAAGACGCCCAGCCGCAGGTCGGCGGGAATTCTATAGTACAGGGTGAGGTCGCGTTGAGGAGCCAGGCCGTTGGCGCGGAGCAGCGCTTCCAGCGTGAAACCGGGCCCGGTTTCCGGGGGGTAGGCGATGATAGTCTTATCTTTTAGGCCTTCCCAGTTGAAGGGCGTTTTTTCCCTACCCAGCAGGAAAGTATCGCTGCGGCCGGCCAGCGTGGCCACGATGGAGGGAGATAACGGGTCGGTAGAAAGGCGGTACAGGCATTCCACCGGGTCGGCCAGTATTATGTCCGCCAGGTTGCGGTCGTACGGGTCGCCGGCGCCGGAACCGCCCGCGCGAAAAAGCTGTATTTTAACGTTTTGTTCGGTGAAGAAGCCTTCCTCCAAGGCCACGTACAAAGGCAGGTGCAGCAGGGATTTTTCCCCTTCCCACACCTTTAGGGTTGGCACTTCCTTTTTTTCTTTTTTTGGCGCAATGCGCCAGTACGCCGTGCCGCCGCTCAGCAGCAGGCACAGAACCACCAGCAACAAAATCACGCTGCGCGGTTTGCGCACCGCCCCCACCTCCGTGCCATCTATTGCATCAATTAATAGCTATGGTGGCGGGGGGCTTTTCATGTCACAAAAATTTATCGCCGGCGGTATAAACTTGTCCGCATCGCCATAGGATAAAGCAAAGGCATTATCGGGGGTAGGTTTTATGTGGAAAAGAGTAACCCTGGTCAGCTGGTCCCACCCGGGCGGGCAGGTAAAAGCGGTTAAGCCGGGCGCCCTGTTCAGGGGGTTCGTCTGGGCCTTCACCAGTACTGCTTTTATTTGCGCTGCTCTGGTACTGTGGGCCTTTATGACGGTGGGAGATGTTTACCATTACAGCGGCATATTCACGGCCAGCACCTTGCTGGGCGCCTTCCTGGGCGGTGCCGTGAGCGGCAGGGCGGCGGGCAGTATGGGGTGGCTGCACGGCGCCGGTACGGGCCTGTTGTACAGCCTGGTTATCACCTCTTTTGTGGCGGTATGGGAGGGCGGCGCCGACCTGGAACTGCTGGCGGCCCGCTGCGCGGCGCTGCTGTTATTGTCCGTGCTCGGCGGCGTGACCGGTGTAAATTTGCCCGCGGGCGGCAGGCGTCGGCCGCCGGTTCCCGGGCGGCAGTGATGGTGCAGCCCGGTGCTTCGTCCCGGCTCGCTCATGGCTCCCGCGCCGACGGCACCAGCGGCTCGTTTCGGGCGAAACCGGACCGTCCTCAATTCACCATCCATGGTTCAGTTCGGACTCTCGCGAACGTCCTGTTCGCTCGTCCGGTTTCGCAATCTCACTTCGCCGGGCGCCGTTAACGGCGCTCTCGCAAATCGCTTCGCCCGGGTCGGGCGTACCGGGCTTTTCATTAGAGAGTAGGTTGTCCCAGCGCTCCGATACGTCACCGGCGAGCCGCGCGGGCACTGTTGACACGCGGCGGTAAAAAAATTAATATTATGGGTAGCTGAAAAAAACGGCTTTGATGGGGAGGACGCCCGCCAGCCAGCGACCCCAGAGAGGGAATACCCCCGGCTGCAAGGTATCCCGGTCGCGCCGGTCGTTGTCGCCCCGGAGCCGCCGGGTCGAACGTTCCGCCAGTAGGCCCGCGCCGGGTTCAGCCCGTTACAGCTGCCCAAGAGCCGCTCCGGGTGCTGCATGCCCCGGCGGAATTAAGGTGGTACCGCGGAAAACCCTTTCCGTCCTTAACACGGAACGGGTTTTTTATTTGGTGCCAGGTGTTGAAAGGTTGAAAGGTTGAAAGTTTGCCTTTATTTATTGATTTATTATATTTACGGAGGTAGATCTTATGACCGGCGAATTCAACATGCCCACCACCTACGATCCCGCCGCCGTCGAGGAACGATGGTACAAATTCTGGGAGGAAAACAAGTTTTTCCGTTCTACCGTGGACGCGGACAAGGAGCCCTTTTGCATCGTCATGCCGCCGCCCAACGTAACCGGACAGCTGCACATGGGTCATGCCCTGGACAACACCCTGCAGGATATACTTACCCGCTGGCGGCGCATGCAGGGATACAACGCCTTATGGCTGCCCGGCACCGATCACGCGGGCATTGCCACCCAGGCCAAAGTAGAGGAACAGCTGCGCCGGGAGGGCCTCAGCAAGCACGACCTGGGCCGGGAAAAGTTCCTGGAGCGGGCCTGGGCCTGGAAGGAGCAGTACGGCGGGCGTATTACCAGCCAGCTTCGCCGCCTGGGCGCTTCCTGCGACTGGGACCGGGAGCGCTTTACCATGGACGAAGGCTGTTCCGAGGCGGTGTTGGAAGTGTTTGTCCGCCTGTACGAGCAGGGATTAATATACCGGGGCAACTACATCACCAACTGGTGCCCCCACTGCCAGACCACAATCAGCGACATTGAAGTGGAGCACCGGGACAAGCCCGGCCAGCTTTATTATATCAAGTATCCCGTCAAGGATAAGCCCGGTGAATATATTGCGGTGGCCACCACGCGGCCCGAGACTATGCTGGGCGATACGGCCGTGGCGGTACACCCCGGGGACGAGCGCTACCGCCACCTGGTGGGCAAAACGGTTATCCTCCCCCTGCTGGAGCGTGAGATCCCCGTTATCGCCGACGAGTACGTGGACCCCGCTTTTGGCACTGGCGCGGTGAAAATTACCCCGGCCCACGACCCCAACGACTTTGAAGTGGGCCGGCGTCACGGTCTGCCTTCCATCCAGGTTGTGGATCGGGAGGCCAAAATGACCGAGGAGGCCGGCCCGCAGTACCAGGGGCTGGACCGCTGGGAGTGCCGCAAGCGCATCGTCAAGGACCTGCAGGCCCGGGGGTTGCTCTATAAGGTGGAAGACATATCCCACGCCGTGGGCCACTGTTACCGCTGCTCCTCGGTTATCGAACCCATGCTGTCCAAGCAGTGGTTTGTGAAAATGAAGCCCCTGGCGGAGCCGGCTATCGCCGCAGCCAGGGAGGGCCGGGTGCGGTTTATTCCAGAGCGCTTTACCCGAATATATTTGAATTGGATGGAAAACATCCGCGATTGGTGCATCAGCCGGCAGCTGTGGTGGGGCCACCGCATACCCGTTTATTACTGCCGGGAATGCGGCGAGGTCATCGCCAGCAAAACGCGCCCGGAAAAGTGCAAGTGCGGTTCGGCCAACCTGGAACAGGATCCCGACGTGCTGGACACTTGGTTCAGCTCGGGCCTGTGGCCCTTTTCCACCCTAGGCTGGCCCAAGAAAACCGTGGACCTGGCTTACTACTACCCTACTTCGGTGCTGGTGACAGGCCGGGACATCATTTTCTTCTGGGTGGCCCGCATGATTTTCCTCGGGCTGGCCTTCATGCACGATGTGCCTTTCCGGGAAGTTTTCATCCACGGCCTGGTGCTGGACGCCCTGGGCCGTAAAATGAGCAAATCGCTGGGCAACGGGGTGGATCCCATCGACGTCATCGAAAGCCACGGGGCGGACAGCCTGCGGTTTATGCTGGTGACGGGCAACACGCCCGGCAATGACCTGCGCTTCCACTTTGAGCGGCTGGACGGGGCCCGCAACTTCGCCAACAAAATTTGGAACGCCTCCCGCTTCGCCCTGATGAACCTGCAGGACTTCGAGCCCGGACCGGCACCGCCGGCGGAAAGGCTCACCCTGGCCGATCGCTGGATTTTAAGCCGCTACCAGCGGGCCGTGCGGGAAAGCACCGCGTTCATGGAAAAATATGAACTGGGTGAGGCAGCCCGGGTGCTGTACGAATTCACCTGGAACGAGCTTTGCGACTGGTACATTGAGCTGGTCAAGCCGCGCCTGTACGGTAAGACCGACGCCGCTGACCGGCAAACTGCCCAGCACGTGCTGGCCGAAGTGCTGCGGGGCACGCTGGAGCTGCTGCACCCCTTTATGCCCTTTATCACTGAGGAGATTTGGCAGCGCCTGCCGCACCGGGGCCGCACCATCATGCGCGCCTCCTGGCCCTCATACCGGGCCGAGCTGGTGGACCGGGAGGCTGAGGAGCAAATGGAACTGCTCATGGAGGTAATCCGCGGCATCCGGCAAATCCGCAGCGAAATGAACGTGCCGCCGGGCAAGCGCGCCGAGGCCGTCATTGTGTCCGGCGTGCCGGCCAGGCGGGAGACTCTGCTGAGCAACCTGGCCTACGTGGAAAACCTGGCCAACTGCCGGGCCGAGGTGCTGGCGGAACTGGAAACGACACCCGAGCAGGCGGCTACCGCCGTGGCCCGGGACGTGCAGGTGTACGTGCCGCTGCGGGGTCTCATCGACGTGGATCGGGAACTGGCCCGCCTGCGCAAGGAACTGCAGGCTTTGGAAAAGGACCTGGCTAGGGTGCGGGGCAAGCTGCAAAACCCCAATTTCCTCAACAAAGCGCCCGCCGGCGTGGTGCAGAAGGAGCGGGCCAAAGAAGCCGAGCTTTCTTCCAAAGCCGGGGCCCTCAAGGAACGCTTGGCCATGCTGGGCGAAAACGAAAGCCAGTGAGGGTTTCCTGTACAGCCGGGTTCGCGGCGCGGCGCGCGGCGAACAGCTCCAGCAAACTACGGTGCCTGATGGACTTGGGGCCGCGGCGCATAATGCGGAAGAATGCCTGCCGGTGAAACCCAGCCGTTCCCCAGGCGGGGTCAGTTTTGGTTAACGTTACCGCCGGCCTGGTCCTTCTCGAATTTCCATATGCCCGCCACTTTCTTCAACTTATCGGCTGTACTGTTTATTTCTTGGGCTACGGCAGCCGTTTGCTGGGAGCTGGCTGCCGCCTGCTGGGCTACCGCGGCGATGGCCTGTGTGCTGCTGACCATTTCAGAGGTGGAATCGGCCTGCTCACGGGAAACCCGGGCAATGTTCTCCACCATCGAGCTGGTTTCTTCCAAGGTTTGCTTGATGCTGGCGAAAATTTCTCCCGCTTCCCTGGCGCTGGCCAGGCTGCCTTGCACCGCCTGCAGGGTGTCTTCTACCGCGGCCAGTATCTCGTTAACGATCTGCGCCACTTCCTGGGTGGCTTTTTCCGAGTTTTCAGCAAGGCTGCGCACTTCATCGGCCACCACGGCAAACCCGCGGCCGTGCTCGCCGGCCCGCGCTGCTTCGATGGCGGCGTTCAGGGCCAGCAGGTTGGTTTGTGCGGCAATGTTTTGGATAACCTCCAGGAATTGTACAATACGCTGGGAACTATCCTTCAGCTGCATGAATTTTTGTTCCAGCTGGTTCATACCGTCCAGCGCTTCCTGCACCACGGCGCTGCCCCTACCGGTGGTTTCCACCGCCGCCCGGGCGGCCCCGGCGGTTTCTTCGGCCTGTCGGGCGTTGTCCTCGGCCTGGCCGGACAGCCGTTCGATGGACTGCAGCAGCTTGGTTACCTGCCCGGCCTGGTCTTGGCTGCCTGTACTAACCTGCTCGGTGCCGCTGGTGATTTGCCCGGCGGCCCGGTCCAGCGTTACGCTGGCGTCTTTGACCAAGGCGAACCATTTATGCACGCCTTTCAAAATCCGGCGGATGTTATCGATGAGCAGGTGGAACTCGCCCCAGCCGTAATCCTTCTTGGCGATTTGCCCGGTAAGGTCTCCCTTGATGGCCTTTTCGGTGCTGGCCAGAACGCTGGCCAGGTTGGCGTGCAGCGGCGTGAGCAAGGCGTAGCAGGCGAACGCGGCCACCGCCAGCCCGGCCGCTCCCCCCGCCGCCAGCCCCGGGGCGGTTTTCCCGCTCAGCCACCAGCCGGCGCCCGCGGATCCAAGCGTTACTAGACTAAGCAGCAGGGTAAGCGCGGTCATTTTGGCCCGGAAAGTTTTCATGGTACCATTCCTCCTGGCTTTCGTACTTTTTACACTTTTAAGTAAATTTCGGCAATGATTCCCTAAAACCCTGCTAATTTTTTCTTTTTCGCAAGAAATCAGCGGCATAGGAAAAATTATTTAAGGTGTCGAATTGTTTTTTACTATTCGACATGTATCGCGGGAGATGATAAATGTTGCAATACCGGGAAGCCATGGAGTACCTGCAGAATTTGACTAAGTTCGGTATGAATTTTGGGTTGGGGCGAATAACCGAGCTGCTGCGCCGCTTGGGAAACCCGCACCAAACTCTCAGGGTGATACATATCGGCGGCACCAACGGCAAAGGTTCTACCACCGCCATGGTGGCCAGCGTTTTGCACAAGGCGGGATACCGAGTGGGCACTTTTACGTCGCCGCACCTGCATTCTTACACGGAACGCTACCAAATTAACGGCCGGCAGATAGACCCGGACAGGGTGGCACGCTGGATTACCCGCCTGCGCCCCCACCTGGATGCCATGGTGCGGGAGGGTTTTGAGCACCCCACTGAATTTGAAGTCAGCACCGCCATGGCGTTTTGTTATTTCCAGGAGGAACAGGTGGATTACTTGGTGCTGGAAGTGGGACTGGGCGGCGCCATAGACTCCACCAACGTGGTGCACCCCCTGTTGTCGGTGATCACCAACGTAGCCATGGATCATATGAATTATTTGGGTAATACCCTGGAGGAAATTGCCCGCGTCAAGGCGGGTATAATTAAACCAGGGGCGCCCGTGGTAACGGCGGCCGACAAGCCGCAAGTGTTGGAGATAATCGCGGCTGCCTGCCGGGAAAAGGGATCATCCCTGGTGCGGGTAGGCAGAGATGTTACCTGGACATGCGGTGCAAAGTCCCTGCAGGGGCAGTATTTTGATTACAACGGCCTGCACCGCCGCCTGGCCGGCTTGTGGATCCCCCTGCTGGGCAGGCACCAGGTGGTGAATGCCGCTACCGCGCTGGCGGTGCTGGAAGTGCTGTCCGAACGGGGTGCGGTGCTGGATGAAACCGCGCTGCGCGAGGGACTGGCCGCCACGGTATGGCCTGCCCGCCTGGAATTAATCGGCGGCGACCCGCCCGTGCTGGTTGACGCCGCCCATAACTACGACGGCGCCCGCAGCCTGCGGCAGGCACTGGATGACTATTTCGCCGGCCGCGGCGTGATCATGGTGCTGGGTATGCTGGGAGACAAGGAGCGGGCGCGGGTGGTGGCGGAGTTGGCGCCGCGGGCGCGGCACGTGGTGATCACCAGGCCCAACAGTCCCCGGGCGGGCGACTGGCAGCAGCTGGCCGTGGAAGCCCGCCGTTATTTGCGCGACGTGGACACCGTGGAAAATATCGGGGAGGCGGTGCGCACTGCGATGGCGCTGGCGCGGGAAGGCGACTTGGTATGCGTTACCGGCTCCTTTTATATGGTGGCCGAAGCGCGGGAGACGGTGCTCCGCATGCGCCGGACCTGACGCCGGGGAACATTGACGCAGCCTGCTTTTTGCGTTAGACTTTAACGCGTAAAAGCGTGTTGTTAATAATGGAGTGAGTATCGTGCAAGACATTGCCGTGCTTATTATCAGTATCGGCGTGATTTTGATAAGCGCCGGCTTTTTCACCAACGGGGTGGAATGGCTGGGCAGAAAAATGAATTTAACCCAGGGTGCGGTGGGCAGCGTGCTGGCCGCCGTGGGCACGGCCCTGCCGGAAACAGTCATCCCCTTGATCGCCATATTGTTCGGCGCAGGGGAAACCGCCTACGAAATAGGCATCGGGGCTATTCTGGGCGCGCCGTTTATGCTGGCTACCCTGGCCATTTTTTTTAGCGGGGGATCGGTGCTGCTTTTCCGCAGCCGGCGGGATGGAAACTACCCCCGTATTGAACCCGATCCCGCCGTAATAAAAAGGGACCTGCGCTTTTTTCTGCTGGTATACAGCGTGGCGGTGATTGCTTCCTTTACGGGCGGTGTCCTAAAGGTGCTGGTGGTTGCCGGCCTGGTGGGTGCCTATGTTTTTTTTGTTCACAAAACGTTTACCGAGGGAACCTGTATGGACGAGGAATGTGAGCTGGAACCGCTGATTTTTGCCCGCACTCACGAAGATCCCCCCATGCACAGGGTGATACTGCAGGTATTGCTGGCGTTTGCCGGCATCGTGATAGGGGCTAAATTTTTTGTAGACGGCATCGAGCACCTGTCGATAAACTTGGGCGCCCCGCCGCTGGTTATTTCGCTGCTTATCGCTCCTGTGGCTACGGAGATGCCGGAAAAATTCAACAGCAT
>CAJYBN010000070.1 GCA_913064925.1 uncultured Peptococcaceae bacterium | reverse complement strand
CGTCTTCGGCCAGGGTGGCGATGTGCATGTCGGGGTTGAGGACTTCCACGTCGGCGTCGGTGATGATGTCACCCGCCTTCACCACCCTTTCCCCCACGGCTTCTATCCGCAAAACCCTTTCCTCGTCGGTGTGCATCTGTAAGCACAGGCCCTTGAGGTTGAGGATGATGTCGGTCACGTCTTCCTTTACGCCGGGAATGGTGGAAAACTCGTGCAGCACGCCTTCAATCTTCACGGACGTCACCGCCGCCCCGGGCAGCGAGGAAAGCAATATGCGGCGCAGCGAGTTACCCAGGGTTATGCCGTAACCCCTTTCCAGGGGTTCTACGACAAACCTGCCGTAGTTGTTTTCCTCGTCCATAACTTCACATTCAATTCTGGGCTTTTCTATTTCCAACATAACTTAAGATTAACCCCTCCTTAGAACGGAATGGGATAAACCCTCGGGAGCCTCTATTACTTGGAATAAAGCTCCACGATCAGGGTTTCCTTCACAGGGGCGTCTATCTGATCGCGGGTGGGCAGCGCCAGCACCCGGCCCTTGGCCTGATCAGGGTTGTATTCCAACCAGACCGGAGGGGTGTTTTCGGCAGCGCGCTCCATCAGTTCCTTCACCCGCGGCGACTCCTTGCTCCTTTCCCTGACGGTAATCTCGTCTCCCACCCGAACCAGGAAGGATGGAATGTTGGTCCGGCGGCCATTGACAATGAAATGCCCGTGACGTACCAGCTGGCGGGCTTCACTGCGCGAAGCGGCCAGCCCCAGGCGGTAGACCACGTTGTCCAAGCGGCGCTCCAAAAGGCGCAGCAGGTTTTCACCGGTAACCCCGGGCTGCCGTGCGGCCTTGTGGTAATAGTTTCTGAACTGTTTTTCCAAAACGCCGTAAAAACGGCGGGCCTTTTGTTTTTCCCTCAGCTGCAGACCGTACTCGGAAATCTTTTTCCGTCCCTGACCGTGCTGGCCGGGAGCGTAGCTGCGGCGGTCAAAGGCACACTTGACGGTATAGCAGCGGTCTCCTTTCAGGTACAGCTTTTGACCTTCTCTGCGGCACAGTTTGCATCGTGCACCCGTGTATCTAGCCATATACGAACGAACAAACCTCCTTTACACTCTCCGGCGCTTGGGCGGCCGGCATCCGTTATGGGGAATGGGCGTAACATCCTTAATCACACTAACTTCCAGGCCGGCGGCCTGCAGGGAACGAATAGCGGCCTCCCGGCCCGCGCCGGGTCCCTTAACTGCTACTTCCACTTCCTTCATGCCGTGTTCCATGGCCTCACGGGCAGCTTTCTCAGCGGCCATTTGTGCGGCGAAGGGAGTGCTTTTCCGCGTACCCTTGAATCCGACCGTACCGGCACTGGCCCAGGAAATGGTGTTTCCTTTTGTATCGGTTATAGTCACTATGGTATTGTTGAAAGTGGACTTAATGTGCGCCACGCCATGTTCAATGTTTTTGCGTTCCCGTTTTCTGCTTCTGGCGGCTCTACGGGCCATCTGTTTCCCCCCTTGTTACTTTTTCCTGCGCACGCCGACGGTCCGCCGCGGTCCTTTGCGGGTCCTGGCGTTGTTCTTGGTGTTCTGGCCGCGCACCGGCAGCCCGCGGCGGTGGCGCAGCCCCCTGTAGCAGCCGATTTCAATCAGCCGCTTGATGTTCAAAGCCACTTCCCGGCGCAAGTCGCCTTCCACGCGGTAGTTCTTCTCAATGATATCCCTCAGTTTGTTGACTTCTTCCTCGGTCAAATCCCTTATCCGGGTATCGGGATTAACCCCGGTTTGCTGCAGTATCTTCAGCGAGGTGGGCCTGCCGATACCGTAAATGTAGGTTAGGCCGATTTCCACCCTTTTATCCCGCGGTAAATCAACCCCCGCGATACGAGCCATTCCTTTTCAACACCTCCTAGTTTTACCCTTGCCGCTGTTTATGCTTGGCATTTTCACATATGACCCTGATTTTGCCCTTGCGGCGAATAATCTTGCACTTTTCACATATTGGTTTGACAGAAGGCCTGACTTTCATCGTATAAACCTCCCCCGGGTTCTTTATCTGTTATTTGTAACGGTAAACAATCCTGCCCCGGTTAAGATCGTAGGGGGACAATTCCACCATTACCCGGTCTCCGGGCAGAATGCGGATAAAGTTCATCCTGATTTTTCCGCTGACGTGGGCCAGCACTTTGTGCCCGTTTTTCAGCTCTACCCGGAACATTGCATTCGGCAACGGCTCTATTACGGTACCTTCCACTTCAATGACATCCTTGCCTGACATTAGATAATAAACCAACCTCCTTTACAACAGCTTCCGCCAGGCGCTGCACGGCCTGTTGCAACTCGGGATTGGTAACGTGCCCGCCTGAGCTCAGCTTGGCTGCAATCTCCTCGGCGACCTGGGGATGAACGATCAGGTGTTTGACGTTCTTTTTCTTAGGGTTTTCCACCCGCCGCATGACGCCGTCCGCAACCAGTACATACTTGTCGTCAACAACTTCCATCACCAGATATACCCTGCCGCTATCTCGTCCGGACCTGGATTCCACCAGTTGTCCCGGGATTACCTTTTTTTCCATTCCATCACCCTCCCGTGCAACCGGTACAAATACCACATGTTTCCCGCCGCACGCGCGGCCGGCGGGCCCGCTCCCAGCCGGCCGGTTCCGGCTGCTCCGCCGCCCCGGCTTTCCGCCCGGCAACCGGCAACCGCGTTAAGGCAAGGTCAGTATCACCGGTTCGCCATCGGTAATGGCCACAGTATGTTCAAAATGAGCGGAAGGTTTACCGTCCTTGGTAACCACCGTCCAGTTATCCGGAAGAGTTTGCACCTGGTAGACGCCCATGTTGACCATCGGTTCTATAGCTAATGTCATACCCGGTCTCAATCTCGGCCCCCGCCCGGGGCGACCGAAGTTAGGTACCTGCGGTTCCTCGTGCATCTTCCTGCCGATGCCGTGCCCGACGTAATCTCTGACCACGGAAAAACCATGTTTTTCCACGTATGACTGCACGGCATGCGATATATCGAAAAGCCGGTTGCCGCTCCTGGCCATTTCGATGCCCCTGGCCAGTGCTTCCCTGGTAACATCCAGCAGCTTCTGCACTTCCGGTGCTATATCCCCCACCGGGAATGTCTGGGCACTGTCACCATAATATCCATTAATTTCCGCACCAATGTCAATACTGATAATATCTCCAGATCGCAATTTTTTTAAACCGGGAATGCCGTGTACCACTTCCTCGTTCACCGAGGCACAGATGGTGGCCGGAAACCCGTACAGTCCCTTGAAAGCCGGCCTGGCACCCTTGGATAAAATATACTCCTCGGCTATACGGTCCAGCTCCGCGGTGGTGACCCCGGGAGATATCGCCTTGGCCACCGCCTCCAGCGCGCCGGCCACCACCCGGCCGGCCTCGCGCATGTAACCAAGCTCTTGCTCGGACTTGCAAATGATCATGCGGGCAACACTCCGGTCACTTGATAAAGCCCTGGTAGCTGCGCATCAGGAGGTGGGATTCGATTTGCTTCATGGTGTCCAGTGCCACCCCCACCACGATGAGCAAGGCGGTACCGCCGAAGTAAATATTGGGAATGCGAGTGGCCAGCAGCACGAAGTTGGGCAGTATGGCGATTAGGGCCAGGAACACAGCGCCGGCCAGGGTTATCTTGTTCATCACCCGGGCGATGTAGTCCGCCGTAGGCCTGCCCGGCCTGATGCCCGGTATAAAACCGCCGTATTTCTTGATGTTATCGGCCACGTCCACCGGGTTCATGATCACCGCGGTATAAAAGTAAGTAAATCCAATGATGAGCAGGGCGTACAGGACCGTATGCGCCGCGGAACTCCAACCGAAATAGCGCACGTAGAATTCGGCGATGGCCGAGCCCTGGAACCAGCGGGCGATTTGCTCCGGGAACATCAACAGCGAGGACGCGAATATAACCGGAATAACGCCGGCCTGGTTCACCTTCAGGGGTAGGTGGGTCGTCTGCCCGCCGTAAACCCGGCGGCCGACCACCCGCTTGGCGTACTGCACCGGAATGCGCCGCTGCCCTTCCTGCACCGCCACCACCGCGGCGATCACCGCAGCACCGATAACCAGCAGGATCAGCAGGCTCATCACGTTAATGGTTCCGGCCTTAAACTGCAGGTAGAGGTTTTGTAAACCCGACGGCAGGCGGCTGACGATACCGGCAAAAATCAACAGCGAAATACCGTTGCCGATGCCCCGCTCGGTAATCTGCTCGCCGATCCACATCAGCAGCGCGGTCCCGGCGGTTAAGGTAATGGCAATAACGGCGTAGCTGGCAAAGCCGGGGTTGTTCACCACACCGGAGCGGCCGATAATGACGCTCATGCCGACAGCCTGCAGCAGGGCCAGGATGACCGTGAAGTAACGTGTGTACTGGGTGATTTTTTTGCGCCCTTCTTCACCTTCCTTGGCCAGCCTTTCCAGGTGTGGGATTACCACGGTTAAAAGCTGCATGATAATGGAGGCGTTAATGTAAGGCACAATACTCATGGCAAAAATGGAAAAACTTTTGAACGCGCCGCCGGATATAACGTCGAAGAAGCCGAACAGCATGCCTGTTCCGATGAGCTCCTTAAACGCCTCCACGTCCACCCCGGGTACCGGGATGTGCGCTCCCAGCCGAAAGATGAAAATCATGGACAGGGTGAACATTAACTTGGTGCGCAGCTCGCTGACCTTGAAGGCCCCTTTCAAGCCGTCCACTAGCTGGGTCAATTAAATCACCTCGGCTTTACCGCCGGCGGATTTAATTTTTTCCACCGCGGATTGGCTGAAGGCGTGGGCCTTGACGGTGAGCGGCTTTTCCAGGTTGCCCCCGCCCAGTATCTTGATACCATCGCCCAGTTTTTTTACCACCTTGGCTTTCAGCAGGGTTTCCGGGGTCACTTCCGTGCCGCTGTCGAAGCGGTTTAATTTTTCCAGGTTCACGGCCACCATTTCTTTCTTGAAAGGTGCGTTGTTAAATCCCCGCTTGGGCATGCGGCGCTGTAAGGGCATCTGGCCCCCTTCAAAGCCGGGCCGCACGCCGCCGCCGCTGCGGGCTTTCTGCCCCTTCTGTCCGCGACCGGCGGTCTTGCCCAATCCGGACCCTATACCCTGTCCCTTGCGGGTTGCCTTGTGCCTGGAACCGGGCGTGGGCTTGAGTTCATGCAGGTTCATGGTGCACCTCCTTTTTATACCTCTTCCACTTTCAGCAGGTGGGATACTTTATTAATCATTCCCCTGATCTGCGGCGTATCCTCCTGGATGACGGAGCTGTTTGTTTTGGTCAACCCCAGCGAGCGTACCGTCCTCCGCTGGGTCTCCGGGCGCCCGATAACGCTCCTGACCAGGGTTATCTTCAACTTGGCCACAGTCCCTAACCTCCTAACCGAGCAGTTCTTCCACGGATTTATCGCGCAGCCGGGCAACTTCTTCCGGTGTTTTCAGCTCCTTAATGGCCTCGATGGTGGCCCGCACCACGTTGTTGGCATTGTTGGAGCCCAGAGACTTGGTTAAAATGTCCCCCACTCCAGCCAGCTCCATGATGGCCCGCACCGGCCCGCCCGCGATAATGCCGGTACCCGGTGCGGCGGGTTTCAGCAGTACTTTGCCGGCCCCGAACCGGCCGGTAACTTCGTGGGGTATGGTGGTCCCGATGCGGGGCACAAAAACCAAGTTCTTTTTGGCATCGTCAATGCCTTTGCGGATGGCTTCCGGCACTTCGCCGGCCTTGCCCAACCCGGCGCCGACCCGGCCGTTGCCGTCGCCCACAACCACCAGAGCTGAAAAGCTGAATCGCCGGCCGCCCTTGACCACTTTGGCCACGCGGTTGACAAAAACTACTTTTTCCGAAAACTCGGTTTTAGACGGTTCCATTTTCGACACGCTTGCCCTCCTTTAACCGGTTCATCTTAAAATTCCAAGCCGCCCTCTCTGGCCGCTTCGGCCAGGGCTTTGACGCGCCCGTGATAGATATAGCCGGCCCGGTCAAACACCACCTTGGTAATGCCCTTTTCCCGGGCTTTGGCGGCAATTAACTTCCCCACCGCCGCGGCACCTTCCACATTGCCGCCGGACGACAGGCTGCCTTTCAGTTCGGGCGATAGGGTGGACGCGGCCACCAGGGTTTCCCCGCGGTCGTCGTCTATGATTTGGGCGAATATATTGTTCAAGCTGCGGTACACGTTCAACCTCGGCCGCTCGGCGGTACCGTGTATCTTCTTGCGTACCCTGAGATGGCGCTTTTTACGCAGCGTGTTACGGTCCGGTTTCTTAATCATACCGCTTCACTCTCCTTCCCCCTGTATTAGCGCTTGGCACCGGCCTTGCCAACCTTGCGGCGGATGCGCTCGCCCTCGTATTTGATGCCCTTGCCCTTGTATGGTTCGGGTTCGCGTACCGCGCGGATGTTGGCCGCCACCGCGCCCACCAGTTCCTTATCAATGCCCTTGACCGATATCTTGTTGGGGGCCGGTACTTCTATTTCTATTCCCGCCGGGGGAACTATCTCTACTGGGTGCGAGTAGCCCACTGTCAGCACCAGTTTTTTGCCCTGCAGAGCAGCCCGGTAACCCACGCCGGACAGTTCCAGGTTTTTCTGGTACCCGTTGGCCACGCCCTGTACCATGTTATTCAGCAGCGTGCGGGTAAGACCGTGCAGGGACTTGTGCAGCTTGTTATCCGACGGTCTTTCCACCACCAGCGTGCGGTCGTCAATTTTCTTAATGATCATGTCCCGATGGAACTTTTTTTCCAATTTCCCCTTGGGACCTTCCACCCGTACGGTGTTGCCTTCCACGGTGGCCTTGACACCTTCGGGTAGCTGGACGGGTTTTTTGCCAATTCTGCTCATGCCTTACACCTCCTTGGCCCTGTGGCTTACCAGACGTAGCAGATTACTTCGCCGCCGACGCCTTCCTGGCGGGCCTTTTTATCGGTAATGATCCCCCGGGAGGTGGAAATAATGGCGACGCCCAGGCCGCCCAGCACCTTGGGGATGTTGTCCTTGCGCGCGTAAACCCGCAGGCCCGGCTTGGATATGCGCTTCAGCCCGGTAATAACCCGTTTTTTGTCCGCCCCGTATTTCAGGTAAATACGCAGTATGCCCTGCTTGCCGTCTTCAATGTATTCGTAGTCTTTGATGTAACCCTCTTGCTTGAGTATCTCGGCAATAGCGCGCTTCATTTTGGAAGCGGGGGCCTCGACGGTGGTATGGTAAACCATGTTGGCATTGCGAATGCGGGTCAAAAAATCGGCAACAGGATCGGTCATTGCCATCCCAAGAATACCTCCTTCCTTTTACCAGCTGGCCTTTCTCAGTCCGGGTATTTCTCCTCTGTAAGCCAGCATCCGGAAACATATCCGGCAAATCCCGAATTTGCGCATGTAGGCTCGAGGCCGGCCGCAAATGTTGCATCTATTATAAGCCCGCACTTTATACTTTTGGGGTCGCTTGGCCTTGGCGATCATGGATTTTTTGGCCACTTGGTTCCCTCCTTTGCTTTGAGGATAAATCGTGCTCAGGCGGCTCTAAACGGCATTCCCATGAGCCGGAGCAATTCCCGCGCCTCCTCATCAGTTTTGGCGGTGGTCACGAAAATAATGTCCATGCCCCGGACCTTATCAATCTTGTCGTACTCAATTTCCGGGAAAATAAGCTGTTCCCTGATGCCCAAGCTGTAGTTGCCCCGCCCGTCGAAGGACTTGGGCGAAACTCCGCGGAAGTCGCGCACCCGCGGCAGGGCGATGTTGAACAGCTTATCGACGAATTCGTACATGCGGTCACCGCGCAGGGTCACCTTGCAGCCGATCGTCATCCCCTGGCGCAGCTTGAAGGCGGCAATGGACTTTTTGGCCTTGGTGACCACGGGCCGCTGGCCGGTGATGGTCATTAAATCGTTTACCGCCGCATCTATGGCCTTGCTGTTTTGTATGGCTTCTCCCACGCCCATGTTGATGACTACCTTTTCCAGTTTGGGCACCTGCATAACATTTTTATAGCCGAACTTTTCCATCATGGCTTTGACTACTTCATTTTGGTACTTGTCTTTGAGCCTAGGCACACCGCTTCCCTCCTTCCGCCGGGTCAGCTGAGCACTTCCCCGCATTTCTTGCACTGGCGTACTTTCTTGCCGTCTTCCAGTATTTTTTTACCCACCCGGGTGGGCTTGTTGCACTTGGTGCAAAACAGCATCACGTTGGAGCTGTGAATGGGAGCTTCTTTTTCCATGATACCGCCCTGGGATATCCTGCGGGTGGGCCTGGTGTGGCGCTTCACCTTGTTGACGCCTTCCACCACCACGCGGCTTTTGGCGGGCTGTACTTCCAGCACCTTGCCTTTTTTACCCGCATCCTTACCGCGGATCACCAGCACGGTATCCCCTTTGCGCACGTGTACTTTGGGCTTGGTCAAAATCGTTACACCTCCTGCAGCGGCAACTGGTTACAACACTTCCGGAGCCAGGGAGACGATTTTCATGTAGTTGCGCTCCCGCAGTTCCCGGGCTACGGGCCCGAATATACGGGTACCCCGGGGGCTGCCGTCATCTCTGATGATCACGGCGGCATTTTCGTCAAACTTAATATGGGAACCGTCGGGACGCCGCACTTCCTTTTTGGTCCGCACGACGACGGCCTTCACCACGTCCCCTTTCTTAACAACGCCGCCTGGTGCAGCTTCTTTCACGGAGGCAACAATTACATCGCCAATGCTGGCATAACGGCGCAGAGCACCGCCCAGCACCCGGATGCACATCAGCTTGCGGGCCCCGGTATTATCCGCCACCCTGAGCATAGATTGCACTTGAATCACCGGACATCCTCCTTTGCACGACAGTCAGACCGGCGGCGGTTACACTTGTTCCGTCTTGCGTACAATTTCCACTACACGCCACCGTTTTTCTTTGGACAGGGGTCTGGTTTCCATGATTTTCACCCTGTCGCCGATGTTGCAGCTGTTTTCTTCGTCGTGTGCCTTGTATTTCTTGGTATAGCGGATGGTGCGGCCGTAAAGCGGGTGGCGTACCAATGATTCCACCGCCACGACCACCGTCTTATCCATTTTATTGCTAACCACGGTACCCGTTCGGGTCTTGCGCAGCTTGCGCTCGGACAATGTGGCTACCCCCTTCGCGTCACGGGTTTAATTTATGCCCGGTTCAGCCCGATCTCCCGTTCCCGCATGACGGTCTTAACCCGGGCAATGTTTTTGCGCACCTCCCGGATGCGCATGTAATTATCCAGCTGTCCGGTAGCCAGCTGAAAGCGCAGCCGGAACAGCTCATCCTTGGCATCGTTGAGTTTTTTGACCAGCTCCTGGTCGGTTAATTCACGCAATTCTTTAGCTTTCACTTGCCTCACCTACTTCCCCGCGTCTGACAAACTTGGTCTTAATGGGCAGCTTGTGCGAGGCCAGGCGCATAGCTTCCCGGGCCACCTCTTCGCCCACGCCCGCCAGTTCGAACAGGATGCGGCCGGGTTTTACTACCGCCACCCACCACTCGGGAGCACCTTTACCGCTGCCCATGCGGGTTTCCGCCGGCTTTTTGGTAATGGGCTTGTCGGGAAATATCTTAATCCAAACCTTGCCGCCGCGCTTGATGTGACGGGTCATGGCCACGCGGGCGGCCTCAATTTGGCGGTTGGTTATCCAGCCCGCCTCCAACGCCTGTAAGCCGTACTCGCCGAAATGGACCTCATTGCCGCCCTTGGATCTACCTTTGGGCATGGGCCCGCGGCGTTGTTTGCGGTATTTAACCCTCTTCGGAATCAGCATCGAGCCTATTCGCCTCCTTTACCGGCAGCGGCTTTATTAACTTCCGGCAATACTTCTCCTTTATATACCCAAACTTTTACTCCTATCTTTCCGTACGTGGTATCCGCTTCGGCAAAGCCGTAATCGATATCGGCCCGCAGCGTGTGCAAAGGGACTTTCCCTTCGCTGTACCACTCGGTGCGGGCAATTTCGGCACCGGCCAGGCGGCCGCTGACGGCGATCTTGATGCCCTTGGCCCCCATTTTCATGGCCCGGCTCACGCTCTGCTTCATGGCCCGGCGAAAGGCAATCCTTTTCTCCAGCTGGGCAGCCACGTTCTCCGCCACCAGCTGGGCGTCTATTTCCGGCACCTTAATTTCCACGATGTTGACGTTGACCTGCTTGCCGGTCATTTTTTCCAGCTGCTTGCGCAGGGCCTCAACTTCGGCTCCGCCGCGGCCGATAACGATACCCGGCTTGGCCGTGTGGATGGAAACCTTGACCTTGTTGGCGGCCCGCTCAATCTGGATGCGGGAAATGCCGGCGGTGTACATCTTTTCCTTGATGTACTTGCGTATTTTATAATCTTCCAGCAGCAGGCTGGAAAAATTCTTTTTATCGGCAAACCATTTGGCATCCCAGTCTTTGATGATGCCGATGCGCAACCCCTTGGGGTTTACTTTTTGGCCCACGCTAACCCTCCTTCTTTTCCTTCACGATTACGGTAATGTGGCTGGTACGGTGGCGCAACAGGTCGGCCCGTCCCATGGCCCGGGGCTGCCACCGCTTCAGGGTGGGACCCTGGTCCACGTAGCAGGCAGCCACGTACAAGTCATCCCTGTTCATGTCGTAGTTATGTTCGGCGTTGGCGGCGGCCGACTTCAGTACCTTGGCCACGGGAACAGAGGCGCGCTTGGGAGTGAATTTAAGTATGGCCAGTGCCTCGTCTACATCCTTGCCCCTGATGAGGTCTATCACCTGCCTTACTTTACGGGGAGAGATGCGGATGTATCTGGCAACTGCTTTTGCTTCCGGCATGGTTTCATCCCCTTTTCACGTTACTTCAAGGCCGTTGAGCGCTCGGTGTGCGCTCCGTGTCCCCTGAACAGCCGGGTGGGAGCAAACTCGCCCAGCTTGTGTCCCACCATGTCCTCGGTAATGTATACGGGCACGTGCTTCCTGCCGTCGTGCACCGCGATGGTGTGACCCACCATCTCCGGGAAAATGGTGGAACGGCGGGACCAGGTCTTAATTACCTTCTTCTCGCCCTTTTCATTCATATCCCTGATCTTTTTCAGCAGTTTCTCGTCACAATACGGGCCTTTTTTCAGCGAACGACCCATCTACTGGCCTCCTTCCTGCGTGGATGCGTTACTACTTGCCGCGCCGCTTGACAATCAGGCGATCGCTGGGTTTCTTCTTCCTGGTACGTGCACCCAGCGCCGGCTTGCCCCAAGGTGTAACCGGGTTCCTGCCTATGGGTGAGCGGCCTTCCCCGCCGCCGTGGGGGTGGTCTACCGGGTTCATGACCACGCCGCGCACCGTGGGCCGCCGTCCCAGCCAGCGGGCGCGCCCGGCCTTGCCTATGGAAATGTTTTCGTGGTCCACATTGCCCACCTGACCGATGGTGGCCCGGCATTCCTGCAGGATCAGGCGCACTTCGCCCGAGGGCATGCGCACGTGGGCGTACTTGCCCTCTTTGGCCATGAGCTGCGCCGCTGTACCCGCGGAACGCACCAGCTGGCCGCCCGCCCCGGGATGCAGCTCGATGTTGTGGATCATAGTGCCCACCGGTATGTTGCGCAGCGGCAGGGCATTGCCCACTTTTATGTCGGCATCGGGGCCGGACTCCACCTGCTGGCCCACTTGCAGGCCCAGCGGTGCGATAATGTAGCGTTTTTCACCGTCGGCGTAATGCAGCAGGGCAATCCTGGCCGAGCGGTTGGGATCGTATTCTATGGTGGCCACTTTCGCCGGAATGCCGTCTTTGTCCCGTTTGAAATCGATGATGCGGTACATGCGCTTGTGGCCCCCGCCGCGGTGCCGGACGGTTATCCGGCCGGTGGCATTTCTGCCGGCATTTTTCTTCAGCGGCTCCAGCAGGGACTTTTCCGGTTCGGTGGTTGTAATTTCCTCAAAGGTCGAAACGGTGACAAACCTTCGACCCGGAGACGTCGGCTTGAATTTTTTAATCCCCACCTGTGTTACCTCCTTGTCGCAACCGCCCGCCGGCGTGCGCCGGGCGGCTTTTCATCTGTTACATGCCCTCGAAGAGCTGGATTTTGTCCCCTTCCTTCAGGGTGACGATGGCCTTTTTCACGTCCGGCGCCTTGCCCCAGCGATTGCGGACGCGCTTGTTCTTGCCCTTCACGCGCATGGTGCGTACTTTCTCTACCTTGACGTTGAACAGCTCCTCGATGGCCTTGCGAATTTCAATCTTGTTGGCCTCCAAGTCCACGATAAAGGTATACTTGTTCTCCGCCAGCAAGGACGTGCTCTTTTCCGTGATCACCGGTCGCTTGATAATATCCTGCGGGTTCTTCATCACGCGAACACCTCCTCGACCCTGGCCACCGCGTCCTTGGTCATCACCAGCGTGCCGTACGCCAGCAGGTCGTAAACATTCAGGCCCGGGACGCTCAGTTGCTTGACGCCCGGGATGTTGCGGGCCGATTTATAGACAACGTCGTCCCTATCGGCGGTAACCACCAGAGCCTTGTTGTTGACCTTGAGGTTTTCCAGAATATTGATCATGTCCTTGGTGCGGGGAGTTTCCATTTTCAGCTCCTCCAGCACCAGCAGCTTGCCCTCTTCCACCTTGGAGGACAGGGCCGACTTCATGGCCAGCCGGCGTACTTTTTTGGGCAGGCGGTAGCTGTAATCCCGCGGGTGCGGCCCGAAAACAATGCCGCCGCCCCGCCAGATGGGTGAACGGATGGTACC
>CAJYBN010000069.1 GCA_913064925.1 uncultured Peptococcaceae bacterium | reverse complement strand
AAAAATAAACCTTCAGGGACTGGTGAAATTCCGTACCGGCGGTGAGGAGAATTTCCAAGCCCGCGAGCCCGCAAGGGTTGACCCGGTGTAAATCCGGGGCCGACAGTAAAGTCTGGATGGGAGAAGGTTGCATGTTTAATACTTGCTCGTTTAGGCAAGACAGGTGAGTTATTATTGCCCTGAAGAGATTGTCTTCAGGGTTTTTTGATGTTGAGCGCACGCAAAGAAGGTGAACAATTGCCCAACAAGGACAGGCATTTTATGCAGATGGCGCTGGAACTGGCCGCCCGTGCGGCGGGACGCACCAGCCCCAACCCCATGGTGGGGGCTGTGGTGGTACGAAACGGGCAGGTGGTGGGCCGGGGGTACCATGCCAAGGCCGGCACGCCGCATGCCGAGGTGCATGCGCTGCGCGAGGCCGGTGAACTGGCGCGGGGAGCCACCATGTACGTTACGCTGGAGCCCTGCTGCCACCGCGGCCGTACCGGGCCGTGTACCGAGGCCATTATTCAGGCTGGTATCAAGCGCGTGGTTATGGCTATGACCGATCCAAACCCGCTGGTGGCCGGTAAAGGCATGCAAATTTTGCAGGATTCAGGCTTGCAAGTGGAATGCGGCCTCATGGCGGAAGAGGCTCGGCGGCTGAACGAGTTTTTTATCAAGTATATAACCACCGGCATGCCTTTTGTGGCCTTAAAAACAGCTATGAGCCTGGACGGCAAAATCGCCACCGCTGCCGGGGAATCCAAGTGGATCACCGGCCCCGAGGCCAGGGAATACGTGCACAGGCTGCGGGACAGGTATGACGCCGTTTTGGTGGGTATCGGCACGGTACTGGCTGATAACCCTTCGCTGACCACCAGGTTGCCCGAAGGCGCGGGCAGGGACCCGGTCAGGGTAATTGTCGATTCACGGGCCAGGACGCCGGTCAATTCCCGCGTGCTCACTCAATCGTCCGCAGCTCCCACCATTATCGCCGTGCTGCCCGAGGCGCCGCCGGAAAGGGTGCACGTGCTCCGGCAGGCCGGCGCCGAAATCATTACGGTGCCCGGCAGCGGCGGGATGGTCGATTTGAGAAATTTGATGCGAGAGCTGGCCCGCCGGGAAATAACCAGTTTACTGGTGGAGGGAGGCGCCCGTGTGAACGGCTCCCTTGTGCTGGGCAACCTTGTTGACAAGGTTTACTGGTTTATCGCGCCCCTGTTAATCGGCGGGTCCGCTGCCCCGAGCCCGGTGGGAGGCGAGGGCGCCGCCTCGCTCCGGGACGCGCTGCCGGTGGAAAAAATTACCTGGCAGCGCTTCGGTAAGGATATTTGCCTCGAGGGATACGTGCAAAGGCGGGGTGATTAAATGTTTACCGGCTTGGTAGAAGAAAAGGGCAAGGTTATATCCCTGCGCCGCGGAGCGGATTCGGCGCACCTGAAAATCGGCGCCAGCCTGGTGATGGAGGATATGCGCCTGGGCGACAGCATAGCCGTAAACGGCGTTTGCCTGACGGTGTCCTCCCGCGGAACGGGGTTTTTTACAGCCGACGTGATGGCTGAAACGCTGGCCAAGACGAACCTGGGCGAGCTGCAGCCCGGCGACCGGGTTAATTTGGAGCGGGCCTTGCGGCTCGGCGACCGGCTGGGCGGTCACCTGGTCAGCGGCCATATCGACGGAGTGGGAGTCATAGTAAAAAAGGAAAGGCGCGATATTGCCATCCTTATTACTGTGGCCGCTCCTCCCCAGGTGATGAACTACATCATACCCAAAGGGTCGGTGGCCATTGACGGCACCAGCCTCACGGTGGTTGACCTGGCGGAAGAAACTTTCCGGGTGTCGTTGATACCGCATACGGCGGACGCCACGGTATTAGGAGGTAAAAAGCCCGGCGACCGGGTGAACCTGGAGGCGGACATGATCGGAAAGTATGTTGGATGGTGGCTGGAAACGGCCGGGCAGCGGGAGCGGGAAAAACCGCAGGCCGGGGGCATAACTATGGAATTGCTGTCCGAGCGGGGTTTTTTATAATTAATACGCTGCGCGATAAAAACGGGGAGAAGGGATGAGAAGAATGAAATTCAGCACCGTTGAAGAAGCCATTGAGGACATCAAACAAGGTAAAATGCTGGTGGTGGTGGACGACGAGGACCGGGAAAACGAGGGCGACCTGGTAATGGCGGCGGAAAAGGTTACTCCGGAAGCCATCACCTTTATGGCTACTTACGGCAGGGGGCTTATTTGCATGCCGATTATCGGCAAGCGGCTTGACGAACTGGACCTGCCGGCCATGGTCAGTCACAATACCGACCCCCACGGTACGGCGTTTACCGTATCCGTGGACCACAAGGATACTAAAACGGGTATTTCCGCCCACGAGCGGGCGGCCACCGTGCGCGCCATTCTCGACCCCGCCACCAAGCCCGAAGACCTCAGGCGACCCGGTCACATTTTCCCGCTGCGGGCCAAGGAAGGCGGCGTGCTGCGCCGGGCCGGCCACACCGAGGCCGCGGTAGACCTGGCCCGCCTGGCCGGGCTGTATCCCGCGGGCGTTATTTGTGAGATCATGAAAGACGACGGAACCATGGCCAGGGTACCCGAGCTGGTAGAATTCTGCCGGGCTCATGGATTGAAGTTGATCACCATAGCCGATCTGATAAAATACCGGCGCCGCCACGAGAAGCTGATTCGCCGGGTGGATTCGGCCAGGCTGCCAACCAAGTACGGCAACTTTATGGCCATAGCCTACGAGAGCGTGCTGGACAAAAAGGAGCACATCGCCTTGGTCAAGGGCGACCTGACCAAGGTGGAGGCGCCCTTGGTGCGGGTGCACTCCGAGTGCCTGACCGGGGATGTTTTCGGTTCGGCCCGCTGCGACTGCGGCGAACAGCTGGCCCGTGCCCTGGAGATGATCGAAAGGGAAGGTGCCGGCGTGCTGCTATATATGCGGCAGGAAGGGCGGGGGATTGGCCTGTCCAATAAAATACGGGCTTACAAGCTGCAGGATGAAGGTAAAGATACGGTGGAGGCCAACGAGGCTTTGGGGTTTCCCGCTGACCTGCGGGATTACGGTATCGGCGCCCAAATACTGGTAGATCTGGGATTGCATAAAATAAGGCTGATGACAAACAATCCCCGCAAAATTGCCGGGCTGGAGGGATACGGCCTGGAGGTGGTGGGCAGGGTGCCCATAGAGATCTGCCCCGGCCGGGAGAACAGGTTTTACTTGAGCACCAAGAAACGCAAGCTGGGTCACTTGTTATCCATTGTGGAAAAGTAAGATAAAAGGCGTTGCTGCAAGGAAAAAGCTTTCAGAGGAGAGGATGAAATGGTCAAGCATTATGAAGGTCACCTGGTGGGGGAGGGCTTGAAATTCGGCATTGTTGTCGGGCGTTTTAATGAGTTTATCACGCAAAAGCTTTTGTCCGGCGCGCTGGACGCGCTGCACCGCCACGGTGTTGCCGATGAAGACATCGAGGTAGCCTGGGTTCCCGGTGCTTTCGAAATACCGCTGGTAGCCCGGCGCATGGTGGATGCGGCACGTTATAACGGGGTTATCTGCCTGGGCGCGGTTATACGCGGTGCCACGCCGCATTTCGATTATGTTGCTGCCGAGGTGGCCAAGGGGATAGCCAAGGTGGGGCTGGATACGGGCACACCCACAATTTTTGGTATTATCACCGCCGATACCATTGAACAAGCCATAGAAAGGGCGGGTACCAAGTCCGGTAATAAGGGATGGGATGCTGCGATGGCGGCTATTGAAATGGCCAACCTCATCCGGATAATGCATGCTTAGCACTTCCCAAGGAGGCAGGTATGAATAAAAAAACGCTGCAAGGTTTGGCAGAGGTGGCGGCGTTCAAGGTTCAGCCCGGGCAGAGGCTGTTTTCCGCCACCCAGGAAGAAATTTACCGCGGTTTAACTGCTGACATATATTTTATACGGACTAGGGAACTACTGCGGCACATGGGATTAGACCGCACGCCGGTGACGGCCGAGGTATTTGCCGGGAAAGCGGGCGTGCTGGCGGGTGTGGAGGAGGTCAAAAACTTGCTGGCCCATTTGCCGGTGCAGGTTTGGGCACTTCCCGAGGGTTCTACGTTTACGGAAAAGGAAGTGGTCATGCGCATTCACGGGGTCTACGACGATTTCGGTATTTACGAAACGGCCCTGTTGGGCATGTTGGCCAGTTCCAGCGGCTGGGCCACGGCGGCCAGAATATGCCGGGAAGCGGCAGGGAGCGCGCGGGTCGTTTGTTTTGGTGCCCGCCACGTGCACCCGGCAGTGGCGCCGGTGATGGAAAGGGCTGCCATAGTAGGGGGAGCGGACGGGGCTAGCTGCATACTGGGGGCCAAGCTGGCCGGCCGGGAGCCCCTGGGCACCGTGCCCCACGCGGTAATGCTCATCGCGGGCGACACAGTGGAGGTGGCCCGCGTATACCAGCAGGTCATGCCTCCCGAAGCGCCGGTAATTATACTGGTAGATACGTTCAAGGACGAGGCCGAGGAATCGCTCCGGGTAGCGGAGGCACTGGGCGAAAAGCTGGAGGGCGTCAGGCTGGATACGGCCAGCGAGCGAGGGGGCGTGACCCCTGGGCTGGTAAGGGAGGTAAAGGAGCGATTGCGGCAGGCCGGCTACCCGCAAGTCAAAGTGTTTGTCTCCGGCGGCATTACTCCCGAGCGCATACCACCGCTGATTGACGCCGGCGCCGATGCTTTCGGGGTGGGCAGCTATATTTCCGGGGCTGCGCCCATAGACATGACCATGGATATCAAGGAGGTTAACGGCCGGCCGGTGGCCAAGCGTGGTAGAATACCCGGCCTTACTGAGGCTCCCAGGCTACAAAAAATTATATAACACATAAAAAGCAAAAACGGCTTGCGCCGCTTTTGTAAGGTTGTTATTTTCATATAGCCCGCTGCACTTTGCCGCTTCGAAGGCACCTGGTGCAAACCATGATCCTGCGGGGAGTACCGTTGATATTGGCTTTAACCCTTTGCAGGTTGGGCGCCCACACCTTTTTGGTACGGATATGGGAGTGGCTGACTTTCATGCCCACGGAAATTCCTTTACCGCAAATGGCGCACTTCCTGGCCAAGGTAAACACCTCCTCTGCAACAACACTTTTATATTTTAACAGAACAACACATCTGGCGCAAGAAAAGCTAGATTTTTTGCAGATGTTTTATTTCTATTTTCGGGGGGTCATCTCTTTCTGATACCTACTTAAATTTTACTCAGCAATTGTTTAATATGTTTTTTATAAAAAGTTTAATTAATTGTGCAGCAAAGCAGCCGCCGGGTCTATTTCACCCGGCGGTGTTTTTTGCCTTGTGCAGGGGCAAAATGTACCTACATAAACGGCAGGCAAAAAAACAATACTAGTTACAACTAGACGAGAAGGAGGTGAAACGCTTGGCTCAAGGACAAAAGACCAACAGGAAGCTGATCCCGCAGGCTTCCCAGGCCATGGAGCAATTCAAGTGGGAAACGGCTCGGGAACTGGGAATTCAGGTTCCCCAGGGCGGCTACATGGGCGATCTTCCTTCCCGGGTGAACGGCGCCATCGGCGGCAACATGGTCAGGAAAATGATTGCCGCTTACGAGCAAAGCTTGGCGCAGGGACAGCAACCCCCCACGCCGCAGGTTACCAACCAGAATCCCACTCCTTAGCGGTAAAGTACAAATTTTCCGCCGGGCGCGAGCAGGTGCTCGGCTAGCTAAACCAACAAGCGGTGTTAATGCCGCTTGTTTGTATTGTTTTTCAATGTAAGTAATAAGCGTAATCTTCGGGCTTGATACCCGGGTGCAGGGCCATGGATATGCCGCCGGATATGATTTTGGCGGCGTCTTCAATTAAAGTATCTATTTCCTTGGGAGTTACCGTTAGATTACCGCCGAAGGGTTCCAGCACGCTGCTGATGGCTCTGCTGGCATCTTTGGGTTTGCCGCCGGTGCTTTGTATGTATTTCTCAATGGCGTCTTGTGCTATGACGGCTGCGTGGGCAACGGTGGGCACTCCTATGGCAATTACCTTCACGCCCATGGTTTCTTCGTTAATAGCCGACCGCCTGTTGCCAATGCCGGAACCGGGGTTGATGCCGGTATCCGCCAGCTGGACGGTGGTGGCGATACGGTCTACGCTGCGCGCCGCCAGGGAGTCGATGGCTACAATCAGTTTCGGCTGTATTTTTTCCACCACGCCGCGAACTATTTCCGCCGTTTCAATGCCCGTGATACCCAACACGCCGGGAGCCAGAGCGCTGACCGGGCGCATGCCGCCCCGCAGCTCCTGGGGAGCATATTTGAACAAGTGGCGGGTCACCAAGCACTTGTCCACCACTTTTGGGCCCAGTGCGTCCGGCGTGGCGTTCCAATTGCCCAGCCCCACAATGAGCACGCTGTCTTCCATGGACAGGTTGAAAAGCATAGTCAGGTGTTTTGCCAAGATTTCCGCCACTTCCCGGTGAGCCTGCTGGTTATTCACCCGGATGACGGGTGCTTCTATGGTTGTGTATCTGCCGACCGGCTTGCCCATAATGGATTGGGCAGTTTCGTCCTCAATGTGCACAGTGGTTACCGCGGCGTTATCGTAATTAGCCCGTTCCACCCGCACGCCGGGAATTTCCCGGCCGGTTTCGCCCCTGACAATTTCCCTGGCTTCAACTGCCAGGTCGAGGGTAATACCCATGCTGCGCAGAAACCGGCTGTCCAAAAAAATCACTCTCCCCAGGCAGTATGACGTTCTTTAATATAATTTGCCCCGCGCGGTATAAATATACAGGCGTTCGGCAGGAAAATTTAAACCACACGTGCGCATAAATCGATTTTTACGGCAGCTTGTGATATAATACGGCTAATTATGGAGATTTGCAGAAAGGGGCGTATTTTTGCGAGTCATAGCCGGCAAAGCTAAAAAAAGGCGGTTAAAGTCACCAGGTGCCGGGTTGGCGGTAAGGCCTACGGCAGATCGGGTAAAGGAAGCACTTTTTAACATACTGGGCGGCCGGGTTGCCGGCTGCCGCTTTGCTGATTTGTATGCGGGAACCGGGGGTGTGGGCATCGAGGCGCTCAGCCGCGGCGCCCAAAAGGTTGTCTTTGTGGAAAAAAACCGGCGTGTTGGCCGCTTGCTGAGGGAGAATATTACCCTAACCGGACTGCAAGACGGTGCGGAAATCATGCTCTGCAGCGTGGAGGAGGCCCTGCGGTTACTGCTGAACAGGCGGGAAGTTTTTGATATTATTTTCGCTGATCCTCCTTACCGGCAGGGATTGGCGGAAGACACGTTGAATATGTTAAGCAAGCAAGCCATATTGCGAGCGGACGGCATACTGGCTTTGGAAACCGGCGCCGATGAGGTATTACCCGTTCAAACCGAAGGCTTTACTATGTGGCGCCGCGAGAAGTACGGGGACACGACTCTTGTTTTTTATAAAACCGAAGTAAAGGAGGAAATATGGTGCGAATAGCTCTTTACCCGGGCAGCTTTGATCCAGTGACTTACGGCCATCTGGACATAATCGAACGGGCGGCCGTTTTATTTGACAAACTAATTGTTGCAGTGTCTCTAAACCCGGGTAAACAACCGCTTTTTACTATGGAAGAGCGATTGGACATGCTGCAAAAAGTAACAGAATCTTATAAAAACGTGGTCATCGATACCTTTCGTGGCTTGACGGTCAACTTTGCCAAGCAAAAAAATGCACAGGCCATCATCCGGGGGCTGAGGGCCATTTCCGATTTTGAAAACGAGTTTATGATGGCTTTGACCAACAAGAAGCTGCAGCCGTCGGTGGAAACCATTTTTCTTATGACCAAGTCCGAATTCTCCTTTATCAGTTCCAGTGCCGTCAAGGAAGTTGCTTCTTTTGGCGGGTGCGTGGATGATATGGTACCGCCGGTGGTGCAAATGAGGTTACGAGACAAATTTAAGTGCCGATAAACGGGCGGGAGGGATTTGTATTGGAGTTGTTTAACATATTGAACGAAATGGAAGAACTAATTGAAGGCAGCCCCAAGATTCCCATGACCAGGCGGGTGCTGGTCGATGAAGACAGGCTGTTGGATTATTTGGACCGCATCCGGACGTCCCTGCCTGAAGAACTGCGCCAGGCCAGGTGGATCATCCAGGAAAGAGAGAAAGTGATCACCGACTCCAAGCGGGAAGCCTTGCGCATCATCGAGGACGCCGAAAAACAGCTGGAGAAAAAAGCCGATGAATCGGTAATAACCCGCAAGGCCCAGGAAATGGCGGAGGAAATACAACAAAGGGCTGAACAGGTGGCCCAGCAGATAAAACAGGGTGCCAGGGATTATGCCGACGAAATCTTAGAGGAACTGGAAAAAAGGCTCAACCAACTTATCACCCAGGTTCAGGAAGGCCGGTCTGAACTAAAAGCAATGAAGACAGATAACTAACTACATAAGCAAGCCAATGCAAGCTCCGCGTCCGCCGCCCGGCAGGGCGGTTTACTTTTTCAGCGCGGCTTACCAAGCCGGGAGGCCGTTTGGACGGCGGCCCGGAGAACCAGGTGACCTAGTAACGGCAGGACGATACAGCCGAGCAGCGATAGCCCGCATGCCTGCAAGTAGTGCCAGTAAGCGGGAGCGAACAGGAAACTGCCGCCGGGAACGCCGGCGCAAAAGGCCGCGGGCAGGGACAAGCCGGCGCTGTCAAGCACGGGGTACATCAGTGCGGTGTATATGCAGGCCAGCGCAGCGTGCACTACCCGCGACAAAATATATAGGAGCATTCTGATGTCGGTTCCAGAGAGCATGGCGACCACCTGCGCGTGTATGGACAGGCCGCTCCAAGCTAAAATTATCGCCACCGCCAGCAGCTGGTGCAGCAACTGGGCCTCGGTTTGGGCAGCCATTTTGGTACCGATGGTCATTTCAAAAAGCCCGCTGGCCACGGCGGGCATGATTTCAACGGGGAAGCCCAGCGGCACCAGAAAAAAGGACAGCCAGCCGGCGAGCAACTCGATGAAGCCCAAGCTTTCCAACAGGCGGATGATCACGGCAAAGAGAATGATAAAGCCGCCGATATTCAGCAGGTTGTTTACGGCGTTGCGCACGGCATCGCCCATGATGCGGCCCAGGGGGCGGTTTTCCGCCTGTAAAACCCGTACAAGCTCGCGGAAGGCGCCGGCAACGTAGTTTCCCCGCGGGGGAATAGCGGGAGCTCGCTTACCGGCGGCCCCGCGGCGGTAAAAGCGCAGCAGCAAACCCAGAGTCAAGTTGCCTAAGTAATGGCTGCCTGCAATCACGTACCCCAGGGCGGGCATGTTGAACATGCCCACGGCTACCGCTACCAGCATAAACAGAGGGCTTGAGTTGTTGGTAAATGAAACCAGCCTTTCCGCTTCCTCGCGGGAAACCATGTTTTGAGCGCGCAGCTTAGCGGTAAGCATAGCCCCGATGGGGTAGCCCGAAGTGTAGCCGATGGCCATCACGAACGAACCCGTGCCGGGGACGTTGAACAGGGGGCGCATTATGGGCTCCAGCAACACGCCCATAAAATGAACCACGCCGAAGCTCATGAGCAGTTCGGAGGCGATAAAAAAAGGCAATAAAGCTGGAAAAACGATGTTCCACCAGGTTTGCAGGCCCGTGGTGGCGCCTGCGAATACCTCCTTGGGGTGGGTTATCATAAGCAGCACGAATAACACGGCCAGTGCCGTGCTGAGCACCTGAACCGGCCGGTTGGTAAGCATGCGCAAGGCTTAGATGCCTCCTTTTGTTGCCGGTAGTATATGCCAGTAAAGTATATGAATGGCGGGAGCAGGAAATTACAGGAAGCATGTCGCGAGGCGCGGCGGTACTAACTGGTAAAATTTTCTCCGTCCTCTCAATCATGCTATAATGAACTAAACAAGAAGGGGTTGCATTCCGAAACGCCGTGGTATCCAAAATTTCAAGGTATCCATTCCGGCTGTTTTCGTTTGGGCTTTTTATTAACAGGTGGTGTATGTCGTATGGTTTTTTTAACACCTGAAAAGTGGCGCGAGTATGTGGACGGCTGGCGGGAGGGAAGAGCGCGCAGGAAAAAACAAATGGATGCCCGCGCTCGCAGGGCTTTATCCACCGCCCGTTCGCTGGCCGGTCTTCTGGCGGAGGAGCCCGGTGTGGCCAGGGTATGGCTTTTTGGCTCTCTGGGCCTGTACCTTAAAGGGTACCGGGAATACAGGGCAGATTCGGATATCGACCTGGCTGTAGAAGGACTTCCGGCGGAAAGGTTCTTCCCGGTCTTATCTTTGCTCAATGAGAAAAGCCTGCGACAGGTGGATCTGGTCGATATATCCGCCTGTTCGCCCTCTGTGCGACAATCTATTATCGAAAGGGGATTGTTATTATATGAGAGACCGGGAACAACTACTAACCCTGGCCATTGAGTTAAGAGACCGTTTAAAGGACTTAGAGGTTATTTGCCAGCACGGGGAACAATGGCTTGATATCCATTCCGTCAAAGCACCCGGCATCCTGGACCTGCGAGCTCTAGGTAGCATCCTGCACGATTTTTACACTGCAATTGAAGGTATCTTTGAATTAATTGCCGGGGATATAAACGGCAAGATACCGCAGGATTCCAGGTGGCACAAAAGACTGCTCCACTTAATGACACTGGATATACCCAAATTGCGGCCGGCAGTTATCTCAAAAGAACTGGAAGCTCAGCTGGATGATTACCTTCGTTTCCGTCACGTTTTCCGGAACGTATACGGTCACCAGCTGCAATGGGCACGGATGAGTAGCCTTATCCACAACCTGGATTGTACCTGTAAAAAAGTTACGCAAGAAATCGAAACTTTTCGCAGATTCCTTCTCAGGCTGGCTGAACAACTGGAAGAAGATGTTTAATAAATGCTGTAATTAAATTTACGCTGGGTTTGCTTACCCGGCTGCGTCGCTTTCAAAAACCTGGTAAAGAGAACGTGAATTTAGTTTTCTGGGCTGAATCCTTGCTTTTTAACGTTACCGGGGTCGTGTAAAATTTCAGTAGGTACCAGAAGAAGATCAGCCCCCGAAAATAGAAATGAGACCTCACCCAAAAAACCAGCGCCTTGACAAAGGTATCGCGTGTTAATATAATTTTACCTGTTGAATTGGCCGGAGGATGATAAGATGCCCTTGTTGGATGTGGAACAACTGAAAAAAGACAAGGGGCGGCGAATGCGCGTCTCATTTGAAGAAACCTTGCCCCCCATAGCTGCGGAGGGCGGTAAAATCAACCGTACAAAACCCGCCCGGTTTGAGCTGTTGCTTACCAACATAGGCAACGCTATTACCGTGGAGGGCACCATTAACGTAGAGTTTGCGGTGCGCTGTGACCGCTGCCTCAAAGAATTTACTTGTTCCATGGCTGCCGGTTTCGCGGAAACTTATTACGATGCCGCACAGCCGCCCCCAGGGGGAGCGGAAGAAGACTGGATTCCCTATTCAGGCGACAGTATCGACATTACACCGGAGGCCAAAAGCGCCATTACGGTTAACCTGCCCATGCGCTTCATTTGCCTGGAAGACTGCCGGGGTTTGTGCCCCGTTTGCGGCACCGACCTAAACAAAGAACAGTGCAAGTGCAACCGGGACCAGGTGGATCCGCGCCTGGCCAAGCTGCAGGAGTTACTCAAATCCTGATTTAAGGGGGTGTAGGTGATGGGAGTACCAAAGAGGAGGAGTTCCAAGCAACGCAAGCGCCAGCGACGGGCGCACTGGAAAATCGAAGCCCCCGGGCTGATCGATTGCCCGCAATGCCGTGCCCGGACATTGCCGCACCGCGCTTGTCCCGAATGCGGGTATTACAAAGGTAGGGAGGTAGTGGCGGTCAAGTAAGTAAAAATAAGCTCGAAAATGAGCTTATTTTTTTATGTTTGTTAAGGTTGCTTTTTTTTCCCAACTAAGCTATACTCAACTTTAGTACCTGGTACTAAACCCAGCTGTCGTACCAAGGTGAAGCTATGGGCAGAACAGGGCTGGCTAAATCGGCAAGGCAGGCTTTATTAACCAAATACCTGCAGGGAAACCCTTTCCTGACGGACGAGGACTTGGCGCATATCTTGAACGTCAGCATACAGACCGTCCGGCTGGACAGGGCGGAACTAAACATTCCCGAAATGCGCGAGCGCGTGAAAGAAATGGCCCGGGGAGTTTACCAAAACCTGCGGGCGATCACGGGCAGCGAAGTCGTGGGTGAGCTGGTGGACCTGGAAATGGGCCGGGAAGGGTTGTCCATTCTTGACGTAACGGAGGAAATGACCTTGCAAAAAACCAGGGTGTTGGACGGGCAGTACCTCTTCGCCCAGGCCAACACCTTGGCCCTGGCATTGATCGACAGCGACGTGGCCCTCACCGGAACGGCCAAGATAAGTTTTAAAAGGCCGGTTTTTCGCGGGGAAAAGGTGATTGCCCGCGCGATTATCACCAGGAAAAAGGGCAATAAATATATGGTAAGAGTTTCTTCCCATGTTCGGGATGATTTGGTATTTCAAGGTAAATTCCTAGTTTTCGACCTTTCCGAGGAGGTTAGCCGACTTGAAAATAGCTCTTGATGCTATGGGCGGCGATTACGCGCCCCGGGAGACAGTGCGCGGTGCCTGGGAGGCTTGCCGGGAGGCCGGGCTGCAAGTAATTCTGGTGGGCGACCGCGAGGCGCTGCTGCGGGAAACCAGCCTGCTGGAACCCTGCCGCGGCCTGGAAATCGTGCACGCCCCGGAAATTATTACTATGCACGAGGCGCCGGCCGTAGCCGTGCGCCGCAAGAAAAATTCATCGGTGGTTGCGGCTGCCGAGCTGGTAAGGAACGGCGAGGCCGCGGCTATGGTA
>CAJYBN010000068.1 GCA_913064925.1 uncultured Peptococcaceae bacterium | reverse complement strand
TGCGGGGGAAAACCCAATCGGCAAAATAACCCTGTTTCTCCCACTCCTCAGCGTGGGGAGCAAGCTCGGTTTCCACAAATTTTCTTATCGTCCTGCGCACCGCCTCGTGTTCTTCGGTAAACACGGAATATTTCACTAGTTATTCCTCCTTCCTTGCACTGGTTGACCGCCCGGCGTTCCCGGCGCCGCATCTATTGTCCTTTCCACTGGGGGGACCTTTTTTGGATAAAGGCCATGGCCCCTTCCTTGAGATCCTCGCTCATAAAATCTATCACCCGCAGGGTGTTCAGGTAATCAAAGGCCTTGTTGATCTCCATGTCCATGGTGGTATAACAGGCGTTAAGCCCCAGCCGCATGACCAGGGGGCTTTTTTCCGCCAGCCCGGCGGCCAGCTTGATGGTTTCCGGGAAAAAGGTTTCCTCCGGCAAAACCCTGTTCACCAGGCCGAATCTCTCGGCTTCGGCGGCATCCAAAAAGCGGCCCGTGAGGGCCATTTCCAGGGCCCGGCGTGCTCCCACGGCCCTGACCAGCAGCGGAAAAATAACAAACGGGAACATACCCACCTTGATTTCCGGCGTACCAAACTTGGCCTTTTCGCTGGCCACCGCCAGGTGGCACATGGCCACCAGGCCGCATCCCCCGCCCATGGCGTGGCCGTTTACCGCGGCAACCAGGGGTTTGCTCATTTTCTGGCCCGCCTTGAAAAGCTCGGTGGATGCCGCCCCCTCGCGGTGCAGCACGGGCGCCGTTTTGGCAGCCATCTGGGCGAAATCGGCCAGGTCACCACCGGCGCAAAAAGCATCGCCTTTACCGCTGAGAACCACCGCCCCCACGCCGGGGTCGGCGTCGGCCTCTTCCAGGGCTGCAATCAGCTCGGCGGCCATCTTTTCGCTGAGGGCGTTTCTTTTTTCCGGGCGGTTCATAAATACCACCCTAACCCTCCCCTCCTGCTCCACAGTTACCTGCTGGTACTCCATTTTACTCCCCTTTCTTCCGGGTAATACCGTCTTTTTTTATTACCCGGTCCAAAATTTGACTTGCCGCATAAATTTGACTTGCCGGTTGAACTTTGAATAATTGTATTGTAAGATATTTGATATGAATTTAAAATACCTCAAAAACCCAACGGTCAAATTACCGCTGTATAATGTAAAAAAAAGATATTAAATGGTTTTATACAGGGGTTAAATGGAAAAGCAGCCAATTTAATCGTCTAGACGGAACATGCCTTAAAACCGCCGGGCAAACCAACACAACAGGAGGGATAGTATGAGTTTCAGGGAAGAAAGGGCGGCAGAAAGAAAATTAAACATCCTCAAAGCAGCGGCCAAGCTGTTCAGCGAAAAGGGGTACCACGATGCCACCATCGAGGAAATCGCCCGGGAATTAAAATATACCAAGGGGAGCATTTATTATTACATTAACAGCAAGCAGGATTTGCTCTTCCAGTGCCACGAGCTGGCCATGAACATGCTGCTGGAAAACATTAACAAAATCAAAGAGTCCGGTTTGCCCCCGGACCTCATGCTGAAGGAAGTAATCAAGGGGCACATTGAAACACTGATAAGCGAGTTTAACCTGGTTATCGTCACGCTGGGCAGTGAGTACGAGCTGGACAAAAACTACTTATCCATAATCATCAAAAAGAGAGACGCCTATGAGGACATCATTGCCGGCATTATCAAGGATGGTATAAAACAAGGCATTTTCCGGGAAGTGCCCGTGAAGGTAGTAATCAACCTGATCATGGGCGCCTGCAACTGGATAGGGCGCTGGTTCCGCCCGGAAGGGCCGATGTCGATGCAGGAGATCGCCCAGTTCTTCGCTGATTACCTGGTACAGCCCTTGATGGCCCGCAGGTAGACCGGGCGCAGGACGCGGAGGCCGGTAAATGAGGAAGAATGCCGGTCAAAAAAATATTTACTACCCATCAAATTTTATGTTAATATTTAAAAAATGACTTGCCGGTCAAAAAAATACCAAGGAGGTAAATAACCTATGAGCCCGCGCAAAGTGGAAGTCAGGGCGCCCATTGCCGGCGTTTTTTACCGCAAGCCTTCTCCAGAGGACCCGCCCTACGTGGAAGTGGGCGACGCAGTGCGCAAAAAGCAGGTCCTGTGCCTGCTGGAAACCATGAAAGTTTTCCAAAAAATCAAGTCCCCGGTTAACGGCAAAGTTGTCGAAATTATTGCGCAAAACGAAAAACCGGTGTCCGACAACGACGTGCTGATGGTGCTGGAAGAGGAATGATGAAGCCATGTTTAACAAAGTATTGGTGGCCAACCGGGGGGAAATCGCAGTCCGGGTAATCAGGGCCTGCAAAGAACTGGGCATCAAAACCGTGGCCGTTTATTCCGAGGCAGACGAGCACTGCCTGCACGCGCTCCTGGCCGACGAAAAGGTTTGCCTGCCCGGTTTCAAACCCGCGGATACATACTTGAACATGCCCGCCATAATCAAAGCGGCCCGCGAAAAGGGCGCCGGGGCCGTCCATCCAGGCTACGGTTACCTGGCCGAAAACGAAAGCTTCGCCGCCGCCTGCCGGGAAGCGGGTATCGTTTTCATCGGCCCGGACCCGGAAACCATCCGGCTGGCGGGCAACAAGCTGCAGGCCAAGGAAACCGCCGCGCGGGCCGGCGTACCCGTCATCCCGGGCAGCAACCGCGGCCTGACCACCTTGGCGGAAGCCCTGGAAGTGGCCGGAGAAACGGGCTACCCGGTGATCCTGAAGGCCAGCGCCGGCGGGGGCGGGCGGGGCATGCGCATTTGCGGCGATGAAACAGAGCTGCGCGAGGAGTTTCCCATCGCCAAGGCCGAGGCCGGTTCCGCCTTCGGCGACCCCACCCTGTACGTGGAAAAGTACCTGCAGAACCCCCGGCACATCGAAATACAGGTGCTGGGCGACAGGTCGGGGAAAATCATCCACCTGGGCGAGCGCGAGTGCTCGGTGCAGAGAAGGTACCAAAAACTGCTGGAAGAATCGCCTTCCCCCGCACTGGACGACTCCCTGCGGGACAAAATGGGGCGCGCCGCCGTGCAGGTTGCCCGGTCAATCAACTATTTCAACGCCGGCACCGTAGAATTTATGCTGGACGGTAACAAAAACTTTTATTTCATGGAAATCAACGCCAGGCTGCAGGTGGAGCACCCGGTAACCGAAATGGTCACCGGCATAGACATCGTCAAGGAACAAATCAGGCTGTCCCTGGGAGAGGGCCTGGACTACGATTACTATTCCCTCTCTCCCCGGGGCTGGGCGGTGGAATGCAGGATCAACGCCGAAGACCCCGATAAGTTTTTCCTGCCTTCTCCCGGCACCATAGAAATTTACCGTCCCCCGGGCGGTTTCGGCGTGCGGCTGGACACCCACGTTTACCAGGGATACAGCGTACCGCCCTATTACGATTCGCTGCTGGCCAAACTGGTGGCCCACGGGCCCGACCGGAAAACGGCCCTCAGCATCGCGCTGCGGGCCCTGGACGAATTCACTGTGGAACCCGTGAAAACAACCATTCCGCTGCATAAGAAGATACTGGCCGACGATTCCTTCGCCGGCGGGGACTTTGACACCGGTTTCGTGCGCAAATTCCTGCCGGAAGAAGACGAAGACTAAGGGGGTAAATATGTCATGGGCAAGTGGATGGACGGCTATATGGACAAACTGATGAACCTGCGCCGGGAAAATCTCGCCGGCGGCGGGCGGGAGCGCGTCGAACGGCAGCGCGCGCTGGGCAAGCTGACGGCCAGGGAAAGAATCGAAAAAATTGCGGACCCCGGCAGTTTCGAGGAATTCGGCTCCGCGGTCCGGGACACCCGGCCGCCTTACGACGGCAAGTCCCGGCCCAGTCCCGGCGACGGCGTGGTGATGGGCCTGGCCAGGATAAAGGGCCGGCAGGTGTTGATTTACGCCTTGGATTTCACTGTTATGTCCGGATCGCTGAGGGACCAGGCCGCCTGGAAGCTGGCCGACCTGGTAAAAATGGCCGGGCAATGGAAGGTCCCCCTGGTGGGCGTCATTGACTCCGCCGGGGAAAGGTTAAGCATGAAAAACGGCGACGTGGGCTTCAACGGGCTGGCCCATTTGCTGCGCAACTACTGCCTCTACTCCGGCATCATACCCCGCATCACCCTTCTTCTGGGTCCCTGCACCGGCCTGCTGGCCTACCTGCCCGTGCTGTCGGACTTCCTGATCATGAACAGGAAAACCTCTTTCCTGTGGCTGGGCGGCAGCATGGAAACGCCGGAAGCCGGTTCGGCGGAATTTCACATGACCAGGAGCGGGCAGTGCGACCTGGTGGCCGGCAGCGACGAAGAGGCTATCGAGCAGCTCAAGACGCTGCTGGATTACCTGCCGCAAAACTGCTGGGATAAGCCGCCGGCGGCGGAAACCCGTGACGACCCCGCCCGGACGGAGGAAGCCCTGCTGGACGTCATGCCGGACAACCCCAAGTTCACTTACGACATGCACGAGGTCATAGAAAAAATTGTGGATGACGGCACCTTTTTCGAGCTCAAAGAGGAATACGCCCCGCACTTGATTACCGGTTTCGCCAGGTTCGGCGGCCGGGTAACCGGCATCATCGCCAACAACCCCGACGAGCTGAGCGGCATTTTTGAACCCGACTCCTCGGACAAAATGGACCGCTTTATGAACTTCTTGGACGCCTTCGGCATTCCCCTGCTCACGCTGGTGGATACCACCGCTTTCGTGCCGGGCGACAAGTGGGAGCGGCTGGGAGTGATCAGGCACGGGGCCAAGCTGCTGCACTCCTACGCCCACCTCACCTGCCCCAAGATAACCATGGTGCTGAGACGCTCTTACGGCGGGGGCAACATTGTCATGGGCTGCTCCAGGATGAACCCGGACTTCATCTACGGGTGGCCCACCATGGAATTCGCCCCCACCGGGCCGGAAACGGTGGTACACGCGGTGTTCAACAAAGAACTGGCCAAGGCCAAGGAAGAAGGCAAGTACGAGCAGGTTTTCAATTTCTACTTGAATATTCTCAAAGAAATGTTCAGCGTCTTCCAAATGGGCAAGCACTGGACCACGTACTACACCGTGCACGAAATCATCGACCCCAGGGAAACCCGGCCTAAAATCATCAAGGCCCTGGAAGCCACCGCGGATAAGTACGAGGAATGGCCCGAGAAGAAACGCTCTATAAAACCGGCGTAACGCCCGCGCTAAACCTTCCAGCAACGTGCCGGAGCGCCGGTAACGGCACCCGGCGCAGCGAGGTTGCGAAAACCGAAAGAGCGGGCAGTTCGCCCGCGAGAAAACAGCAGATTTTCAACTTTCAACTTTCAACACCTGGCACCAAGGAGGTAAAACAATGGAAGATGCCATACAAAAGTTGCGGGAAATCAGGCAAAAAAACCTGTTGGGAGGCGGGCAGCAGGCCATCGACAGGCAGCATTCACGGGGCAAGCTGACGGCCCGCGAAAGAATTGACTGCTTGCTGGATCCAGGCACTTTTTCCGAGCTGGGCTCCTGCGTCAACACCAACAGCAAGCGCATCGACGGCAAGGAAGTGGACGCCCCCTGCGACGGCGCGGTCATCGGCACCGGGGAGGTGGAAGGCCGCCTGGTGGCGGTATACGCCAGCGACTTTACCGTGCTGGGGGGATCCATCGGCAGCCAGCACCTGCAAAAGTGCGCTGAGCTGATAAAAATGGCCGCCACCTGGGGTATACCCATGGTATGGCTGCTGGATTCCTCCGGCGGCCGGCTGGGCAGCAGCACCCTGCTCACGGCCGGCATTGACTGGTATTTCGCCCTGGAGTCGCGGTACTCGGGCGTTATACCGCAAATCAACGTGCTTATGGGGCCCTGCATCGCCGGCCAGGCTTACGCCCCCACCCTGTGCGACTTCCTGCTCATGAGCCGGCAAACCGGGCACCTGTGGCTGGGCGGCCCGCGCATGGTGCAGGCCGCCACCTCGGAAAAAATAGGAGAAAACGTGGGGGGCGCCGACTATCACATGATATTCAGCGGCACCTGCGACGTGGTGGGAGACAACGACCGGGAAACCATCCAAAAGGCCCGGGAGCTTTTAAGCTACCTGCCCTCCAACTGGCGGGAAAAGCCCCCGTACAGGGCCACCGCCGACGACCCCGGCAGAGAGGTACCCGAGCTGGCAGGCATCGTGCCCGGCGACTACGGTACCGGCTACGACATGCACCAGGTTATCGAAAAGCTGGTGGACGATGGCCGCTACTTTGAAATTAAGGACGAGTACGCCAAGAACCTGATCACCTGTTTCGCCCGCTTCAACGGCGAAGTGGTCGGTATAGTGGCCAACAACCCCAAGGAACCGGGCAGCGTCCTGGAAATCGACTCCTGCGACAAGTACTACCGGTTCCTGCAGGTGCTGGACGCCTACAACATCCCGCTGGTTACCCTGGTGGACACCCCGCCCCGCGTGCCGGGAGAAGAACAGGAAGCCAAGGGATTGCTGCGGCACGGCGGTAAAATCCTCGACGTTTACGCCACAGCCACCATACCCAAGATCAGCGTCATAATAAGGGAAGCATACGGCGACGCCGGCAGCATCATCATGGGTGGAGTCAAAGGAATGGGAGTGGACCTGTGCTACGCCTGGCCCATCGCCCGGTTCGCCGTGGAAGCTTCCACCATGGATTACCGGCAGGTGCACGGCGGGCTGGGCATAGAAGAGGACGCCTACCGGGGTTACCTGAACAGGGCCAGGGAAAAACTGGACGTGTTCGAGGTGGCCAAGTGCTGGACGGCCCAGGTGGTGGATGAAGTTATTGAGCCGGGAGAAACCAGGAAGAAAATCATTGAAGCCCTGCGCATAACCCGCAATAAGCGGGAAAAACTGCCGCCCAGAAAGAAAACACACGGCACGCCGCCCACGTAAATGCGCATTATTTTTGCATGATCCCCCGCGGGTTTGGACCGGTGCGCGCGTCCTGCGCGCGCTTTTCGTTTTCGTTCCTTCACTTCACCAAAAGTTGTTACTTGTTTTAACTGTTAACTTTTTCTATTAAAGCCATGGCGCAAAACGGGCAAAACCTGGGCTCGTCTTCCTCCCTGGCCCAAAATGTCAAGCCGCAATCCCGGCACTTAAACTGCACCAAACCCGTTACGTTCAACTTATCCTCCCCCCACCGGTGTTATGACACAACCGGGTTATTTTTTCTTCACCGCTCCTATCCACCGCCGCAACATTTCACGTAAACAAGCTCTTTCCCCCCCGCCCGCGCGTCAACGCGCGGGCAAGTAGTCCTCCCTTACGGGGGCAAACACCTCTACCGCAACGGAGTCCTCCAGAATCTCCGCCCGGTGCTCCACGCCGCCGGGGATTACCCAGCTGTCTCCGGGACGCACCGTGAATTTTTCGCCGCCGATGTAAAGAATCATTTTCCCCGCCACCAGGTAGCCCGTCTGCTCTTCGGGGTGCTTGTGGGCGGGCAGAGTCTTCCCTTTTGCCAGCAAAAATTCCGTCATCAAAGTTTTGTCGCCGAAAACCAGGGTTTTTCTCTTGATACCGTCCACCACGGGCACGTAACCATACTCGCTTTTCGGGGCAAACACATCATCACCTCCCGGTACCGAGCTAGTAACGTATAACAAAAACGCATTTTTGCCGCCGCATTACTGTATAAATATAAATTATGCCGCAACGGCCTTTTTCCTGCCCGTATCTCCCTATGCCCGTAGAAAAATAACGCCTAAAAGCCGGGCCTGCGGCAACTAGCACCAGCCGCGGCTATGCATACGGAACGGAGCCGTTGAAACAACCTGTTTCCTCTAAAAAAAGTCCTGCCTATTGACTAAAAGGTAACGTTGAGATATCTTATAAGTGACAAATGAGAATGAGTTTCATTATAGCCGCTTTCTTTTGGACCAAAAATATTAAGCTGGCGTTGATATTTACTCGAGGCCGGGTTTCCGCAGAAAGCCCTATGGGATGAGGAAAAAAGGGAGGAAAAAATAATGAAGTCAGCTAATACCAAGGCGCTCAGCGAGTTGCAAACAGGAGAACAAGGTAAAGTGATTCGCATTACAGCAAAAGGCCCTGTTCGCCGTCGTATCCTGGAAATGGGTGTTACGCCGGGAACAGAAATCAGCGTAAAAGGTGTTGCCCCGCTGGGTGACCCCATGGAGATATTGGTGAAGGGGTATCGCCTAAGTCTTAGGAAAGAAGAGGCGGCTGGTGTGTTTGTGGAGGTGCTGTAGCTATATGGGCGGTAGTGTTTTGCCCCTCGGTTTTCTCCAGGCCGGGCGCGATGCCGTTATTAAGAGTTTTAAAGATGGTGGGAATTTACGCCAGCGGCTAACGGAAATGGGTCTTGTTCGCGGTACGAGAATTAGAGTTGTCAAAAACGATACGGGTGGTCCGCTGATTGTTTCCACCGGAGAGGGACGAATAGCCATCGGTCGTGGAATGGCCCTAAAAATTATGGTGGAAGAAGTAAATTAACTACGCATTTTTTACTCCAAGCGCTAGGCTTAACTAATTTTTAGGAGTGGATTCTGTATGGAAGCAGCGCAAGTCATTAGAAATGAAGCGCAAGTTGTGGTGGCCCTAGCTGGTAACCCCAATTCAGGGAAGACCACCATTTTTAACAACTTAACGGGAGCTCGCCAGCACGTAGGCAACTGGCCCGGTGTAACGGTAGAAAAAAAGGAAGGACAGTTTGTCTCTGAGGGAAAGGTAATTCGGGTGGTGGACCTACCCGGAACATATAGCCTCGGCGCTTATTCGGAAGACGAAGCGGTCGCTCGCGATTACATTCTGTTTGAGCAACCCGACGTGGTAATCAACATTGTGGATGCTACCAACCTGGAACGCAACCTGTACCTAACGACACAGCTTTTAGAAATGGGTACCAACGTGGTCATAGCCCTCAACATGTATGATGAATTGAAAGCCAGGCAAATGGATATTGACGTAGCTAAACTCTCGGAATTGTTGCGTGTGCCAGTTGTCCCTACGGTAGCCACCCGTAACCAGGGGATAAAGGAACTGGTAACCCGAGCCTTACAGGCAGCGAAGACAAAAAACCGGAAGCCGCTGAAAATCAACTACGGCAATGAAATGGAAGCCGAACTGGCTGCTATAGAGCAAGATATCCTGTCCAACCCGAAATTGGCGGAAAAGTTTACTCCCCGGTGGCTAGCGGTAAAGATGCTGGAGGGCGATGAGAGTGTCCTGAAAGAAATTGAAAAGCATTGCAACCTGGACCGGCTGCTGACCAGGCGCAATGAGGCCGTCAAGCGGTTGGAGAGTGTTTGGGGAGAAGATATTGAATCCTTAATCGCCGACCGCCGCTACGGCTTCATCGGTGGTCTAGCTAAAGAGGTAGTTACGCGGCGGCAAACGTCCGAAGACCGGTTGTCAACATCCGATAAAATCGACCGCATCGTCACCAACCGCTATCTGGGAATCCCCATCTTCCTGTTGGCCATGTGGGCGGTATTCCAGTTTACCTTTAAGGTGGGCAATCCCCTGATCGGTTGGATTGAAAGCTTCTTTGCGTGGTTCGGTGGAGTGACGGGAACGTGGCTGGCGAGTGCCGGTACACCCGAGCTTTTCAGGTCATTGATAGTTGACGGTATTATTGGCGGCGTGGGTTCTGTCCTGGTATTTATCCCGAATATCTTCCTGCTATTCTTTGCTATCTCACTTTTGGAGGATAGCGGGTACATGGCTCGAGCAGCGTATATCATGGACCGGTTCATGCACTCCCTGGGTCTACACGGAAAATCTTTCATACCCCTCCTGATTGGCTTCGGTTGTAACGTTCCGGCTATCATGGCCACCCGGACACTGGAAAACAAGCGTGACCGGCTAATTACCATTTTGATTAACCCGCTGATGTCCTGCACCGCTCGGTTACCTGTCTACGTCCTGTTTACGGGAGCATTCTTCAGTGCCCGTCAGGGGTTGGTAATCTTCTCCCTTTACCTTTTGGGATTAGTGCTGGCCATCCTGGTGGGAGTAGTCTTCAAGCGGTTCTTATTTAAAGGGGAGACGTCTCACTTCGTCATGGAGCTTCCCCCATATCGGATACCTACCCTGAAAAGCACCTTAATCCACATGTGGGAGAGAGGCAGTTCCTTTATCCGCAAGGCTGGAACCATTATTTTCGCCGTAGTGGTCCTTATCTGGGTGTTATCAAACTTGCCGGTAGGTGTCGAATACGCTAGCCAGGAGAGCATTCTGGGCCGGATTGGAAGCTTGATGGCGCCTATCTTTCAACCTGCCGGTTTCGGTACCTGGGAGGCAGCAGTTGCCCTGGTGTTCGGTATTCTGGCTAAAGAAGTGGTAGTCGGCACTCTGGGCGTAATTTACGGAGTAGAAGAAACTCGATTGACCGGGGTGATCGCCCAGCACTGGACGCCGTTGACTGCCTATGCTTTCATGGTGATGACCTTAATCTATATTCCTTGCATTGCTACCATCGGAGCAATTAAAAGGGAAACCAATTCCTGGGGTTGGACAGCTTTTGCCATAGGTTACAGTCTAGTACTTGGCTGGTTGATGGCTGTCCTGGTCTACCAAGCAGGCAAACTAGCCGGACTCGGCTAAGCCATGTTTAAGGCGCGCGCATCCTGCGCGCGCCTTCCGTTTTCGCTCCTTCGCTTTACCAAGAATTCTTGGAAAAATATATTTAAGCAATTGACAGGCGCATCGCCGCACAATATAAATTCAATATACCAATGGTCATTGAACAATATTATAAATAAAGCTAACTTAATTTATTTCTTCATATAAACCTTTTCTGTAGGCATTGATGTAATCTGTACAATAAGGATCCTGTCCCAGCAGCGCTCTTGATGCGTAAATAATACCCATCATCCCTTTGTCCATGGGATCCAAAATATAGCTGTCCATACCCATAGTCATAGTTTGAACAGTAAACAATCGATTTAATATTTTACGATTGGGCAACCCGTAAGATACATTACTTATGCCACACACCAAGTGTACATTGGGATATTTTTGCTTAATAATTTTTATGGCTTCCAATACTTCCAACCCCGCACTATCTACGCTGCTAATAGGCTTTATAAGTGGATCAAAATAAATGTCATTTTCTGAAACCCCTGCTTCTGTGAGCTTGGCATGAAGATTTTTTGCTACACGCAATCTATCCTCTGCTTTTTCCGGCATACCTGCATCATCCATACAAAGTGCAATAACTTTAGCTTTATATTTTACTACTAATGGTAAAATATTATTAACCCTGTTTTTCTCACCTGTTATTGAATTAATCATTGGCTGACCATATTTACAAAGCGCCAACCCTGCCTCAAGGACTTTGGGATTAGGACTATCTATACATAATGGAACCTGCACGGCATTTTGAACGGTGTCAACAAGCCATTCCATTGTTTCTACTTCGTTATGCACCTTGGTGCCACAATTAATATCTATATAATCAGCACCGGCTTTTACTTGCTCCAAAGCAACATTTTTAATGTAATCCTCATCTTTACTATCTACTGCCTCATTTATCACTTTGCGACTGGTATTTATTAATTCACCTATTATTAACATTACATAATTTCCTCCCGCTTAATAATGGCTATTAAACAACGTCCTTTTGCTGTAAAATTACCCAAGATCTTAGAGTTATTGTTTCCTGACCATGACAAGTTAAAAGACAAAAAATATTTTATCTAGATAATTATCTAGATAACAATTTAGAACATATCTCCTTGGCAGCCATTGCATCGGCACCGTACCCGTCAGCCCCGATTTCATTGGCAAAATCTTGAGAAATAGGTGCACCACCGACAACAATCTTAACCTTATTACGGAGTCCCGCTTTTTCTATAGCATTAATTGTATCTTTCATAGCCATCATGGTTGTGGTCAACAATGCTGACATTCCAACAATTTGCGGTTCATGTTTCTTAATGGCTTCAACAAAACCTTCAGGTGGAACATCCACACCTAAATCAATAACTTTAAAGCCGCCACTTTCCAAAATCATAATCACCAAGTTTTTACCAATGTCATGCAAATCTCCCGCAACGGTTCCTATGACCACTTTACCAGCATACGGAATATCAGACTCGGCAACCAATGGTTTAACCACTTCCATACCAATATGCATGGCTTTAGCGGACTTCATTACTTCAGGTACAAACATTTCCCCTGCCTTGAATTTTGGCGCAACAATGTTCATCCCACCGATTAAACCCTCATTGATTATTATTAGCGGATCCACTCCATCATCAACCAATTGCTGGGTGAGATTTTTTACCTCTGTAAAATCTCCTTGAAATACGGCTTCCGCCAAATTATTTAATTTACTCATTATATTATAAGACCCCCTTAAATAACTTAACTTTTAAAAAGGCTATAAGAACCCGGTAAATTTAAAATTATCTATTCCTCTCAATTTACTTGTGCACAAGTTCGTTGTCCGCTTCTTTTATAATTTTATCCATCTCTTTTAATATTTCAGGTGATAAATCAACGGGTTCATACTTGTTTTTGAAAGATTGAAACAGGTCTTTTGCCCTATCAATAAGATCCTTGGATCCTTTTTCCACCCATGCCGGCCTTGATTCACGGATAAAAATAGCTGGCCTAAAAACATCTCGATAATGTCGAAAAGTATGCTCCATAGCAATAAATGCTTCTCTTCCGGTCAAACCTAATACTTCATTCCATCCAAGCATTTCATCGTCAATTACAAAGCCGGCTTTCAACCGTTTTGTCATTTCAAAAATGTCATTGTCAATAATTAGTTGTATAGGGCTTATAGTTTTAGCAACTTCAATTTGCCCGGCACCGCCAAGTATATCAGCACCGGATAAAGCCACCATCTGACTAATAGAGGTTCTTTCTATCATTGACTGTCCATCTAAAAGAAAACTGTCAGTTCCTGCTCCATAAGTATGGGCAGGAATCCCGTAACCTTCTGTAAATAGCTGCATCGCTGCCATTCTTCCCATGGTAACTTCAATTGGTGATTGTAAAGTATAAGTACTCATCATATCCATAGCAAACAAAAGAGGAGTTGCGATAACAGGAGTTCCCGGTGCGATTATTTGCGCTATGATAACCATCGCCAAAACTTCCGCACCAGCCATAAGCACAGCACCGGGAATAGTTACGGGGGCATTTGCACCTGCCGTAGGCAGAGAACATGCTTGTATAGGTATTCCGTAAGTACAACTTTGCCGTATGACTTCTATA
>CAJYBN010000067.1 GCA_913064925.1 uncultured Peptococcaceae bacterium | reverse complement strand
GGCGAGTCCACCTGGGTAAAAACCACTGTCACGCAAGGCCGCTTGGAAAAGTTCCGCACGCACAATATCATGCCCAGCGGCGTATATAATACCATTTCTAATCTGGTTACCCAGGCACACGTAGGTATGGACAATGATCCCGTCAACCTGATATTCAGCGCACTGCGGGTAGCCCTGGCTGACTACGTGGGCATGCACGTCGGCACCGACCTGTCCGACATCATTTTCGGCACGCCCAAACCGGTGGTCAGCGAAGCCAACATGGGCGTCATAGATCCGGAAAAAGTTAACCTGGTACTGCACGGCCACAACCCCATCCTCAGTGAAATCATCGTTCAGGCCGCCAGGGAAATGGAAGACGAAGCTAAGGCCGCAGGTGCCAAAGGCATTCAATTAATGGGTATCTGCTGCACCGGCAACGAAGTGCTCATGCGCCAAGGCGTGCCCATCGTCACGTCCTTTGCTTCACAGGAATACGCCATTGCCACCGGCGCCATTGACGGCATGGTCGTAGACGTACAGTGCATCATGCCTTCACTGCGCACGGCAGCCGAATGCTTCCACACCGTTCTGATTACAACCTCGCCGATAGTCAAGATACCGGGTTCCGTGCATCTGGACTTCAACGCCCCGACAGCCATGGAAGACGCCAAGTCGGCCATCAGGCTGGCCATAGAGGCGTTCAAGCTCAGAGATCCCTCCAAGGTGCACATCCCGAAGGTTACCAACAAAGTAGTGGCCGGCTTCAGCTTGGAGGCACTGTATGAAATTTTTGGCTCGATTAACCCGGACAACCCGGTTAAAGTTCTTACCGACGCCATTCTCAGCGGCGAATTAAAGGGCGTTTGCCTGATGGCCGGCTGCAATAACTTGAAGCGGCCGCAGGATGACAGCCATATTACCATCGCTAAAGAAATGATTAAAAATGACGTCTTTGTCATCGGTACCGGTTGTGCTATGCAGGCTTGTGCCAAAATGGGACTGTTATCGCCCGAAGCCGTAGATCAGTATGCCGGCGACGGCCTGAAGAAATTCCTGGCTCGTATCAGCGAAAAGGCCAACCTAAGCACCGCGCTGCCGCCCATTTTCCATATGGGCTCTTGCGTCGACAACACCCGTTGTTCCGACCTGCTGATGGACATGGCCAACGAGCTTGGAGTTGATACCCCCAAAGTACCGTTTGTCGCCTCCGCACCGGAAGCCATGAGCGGTAAAGCAGTGGCCATCGGTTGCTGGTACGTGGCCATGGGCGTACCGGTACATGTTGGGGCTATGCCTCCACTGGAAGGCAGCGACCTTATTTACAGCATCGTAACCCAGGTTGCCAGCGATGTATACGGCGGTTACTTCATATTTGAAATGGATCCCGCTGAAAGCGCCAAGAAGATACTCAGCGCCTTGGAATACCGTACCTGGAAACTGGGTGTACACAGGAAAGTAGCGGAAGATTTTGAGACCGCTCTGTGCCAGAACTATTAATTCCCGTGGTCGAAAGGAGGATTCAGCATGTCAGAACAAATTAACTTTGACCAAATATTCGAAGGCGCCATAGAACCGGGTAAAGAGCCCAAGAAACTGTTCAAAGAAGCTTACGAGGGTACCATCACCGCCTTAAGCTACGCGGAAATCCTGCTCAACCAGGCCATCCGCACCTACGGCAAAGACCACCCCGTGGGCTACCCGGACACCGCTTACTACCTGCCCGTCATCCGCTGCTTGAGCGGCGAAGAAATAAAAACTCTGGGCGACATGGTGCCGGTGCTGAACCGCATGCGCGCCGCCGTCAAGGAAGAAAAGACCTTCGCCAACGCGCGCAAGTGGGGCGAGGCCACCTGGTACGCCGCCGACATTATCGAGGCCCTCAGGTACCTCAAGCACAGCCCCGATAACCCGCTGCACGTTCCACCCTGGACCGGGTTCATCGGCGACCCCGTGGTGCGCCAGTACGGCACCAAGATGGTGGACTGGACCATCCCCGGCGAAGCCGTCATCATCGGCCGGGCCAAAGACAGCAAATCCGCCAAGAAAATCGTGGACAGCTTTATGGCCAAGGGACTCATGCTGTTCCTGTGCGATGAAATAATTGAACAGCTGCTGGAAGAAGGAGTCAAACTGGGTGTAGATTACATCGCCTACCCGCTGGGCAACTTCACCCAGGTGGTACACGCCGCCAACTACGCCCTGCGCGCCGGCATGATGTTCGGCGGCATCAAGCCGGGCGACTACGACGCCCAGCGCGATTACCAGCGCCGCCGCATACTGGCCTTCATCCTCTACCTGGGCGAGCACGACATGGTCAAGACCGCAGCCGCCATGGGCGCCATCAACGTGGGCTTCCCGGTCATCACCGACCAGGAACTGCCCGAAGACAAGCAGATCAAAGACTGGTTCATCAGCGAACCCGACTACGACAAGATCGTCCAGACCTGCCTGGAAGTGCGGGGCATTAAGATAACCTCCGTAGATATCGACGTGCCCATCACCGTTGGTCCCGCCTTTGAAGGCGAGTCCATCCGCAAGAAAGACATGTACGTGGAATTCGGCGGCACCAAGACGCCGGGCTTCGAACTGGTACGTACCGCAGACGACAGCATCGAGGACGGCAAGATCGAAGTCATCGGCCCGGACATCGATACCGTGGAAGAAGGCGGCCGCATGCCGCTGGGCATCGTGGTGGACGTCTACGGGCGCAAGATGCAGGAAGACTTCGAGCCCGTGCTGGAGCGCCGTATCCACTACTTCTGCAACTACGGCGAGGGCCTGTGGCACGTGGCCCAGCGCGACATCATGTGGGTGCGCATCAGCAAGGACGCCTACGCCAAAGGCTTCCGGCTGCGGCACATCGGTGAAATACTTTACGCCAAGTTCAAATCCGAGTTCGCCTCCATCATCGACCGCATCCAGGTCACCATCATCAGCGACGAGCAGAAGGTGCTGGAGATGCGCGAAGTGGCCCGCGAGTACTATAAGAGGCGCGACGACCGCCTCAAGCAACTCAAGGACGAACTGGTGGACACCTTCTACTCCTGCACCCTGTGCCAGAGCTTCGCGCCCACGCACGTCTGCGTCATCGCGCCCGAGCGGGTCGGCCTGTGCGGCGCGGTCAGCTGGCTGGACGCCAAGGCGGCTTACGAAATCAACCCGCACGGCCCCAACCAGCCCATACCCAAAGAGGGCACCATAGACGAGGTCAAGGGCCAGTGGAAGTCCTTCAACGAGTTCGTGTACAACAACTCGCAGCGCACCATCGAGGCCGTGAACTTCTACACCATCATGGAGTATCCCATGACCTCCTGCGGGTGCTTCGAGTGCATACTCTGCATGGTGCCCGAGTGTAACGGCTTCATGGTGGTCAACCGCGAGCACGGCGGCATGACCCCGTCCGGCATGACCTTCAGCACGCTGGCCGGCACCATCGGCGGCGGCGCGCAAATGCCGGGCTTCATGGGCATCGGCAAGTCCTACCTGGCCTCGCCCAAGTTCGTGCCCGCCGACGGCGGACTGGCCAGGCTGGTTTGGATGCCCAAGGCGCTGAAGGAGGAACTGCGGCCCATGCTGGAAGAGGCCGCCGAAAACGCCGGCCTGGGCAAGGAGTTCATTGATAAGATAGCCGACGAAACCGTGGGTACCAGCGCCGAGGAAATTCTGCCCTTCCTCGAGGAAAAGAATCATCCCGCGCTGACCATGGATCCGTTGATGTAAAAAAACACATACCACAATAAAATGTCGCTAACAACCTATTCCCTTCGAATTCATGGATGCTTCGGCGGAAAACCCGGCAACGGGTTTTCGCCGGGGCGTCCTTGATGTTCTAGTTATTTACCAGAGAAAGGAGTTAGGAGTATGGGTTTAACAGGTTTAGAAATTTTTAAGCAATTGCCGAAAACTAACTGCAAGGATTGCGGGCAGCCCACCTGCCTGGCTTTCGCCATGCAGCTGGCCAGCGGCAAAGCCAGCTTGGACCAATGCCCGCACATCAGCGACGCCGCGAGAGAAGCCCTGGATTCAGCTTCCGCCCCGCCGGTGGCCCTGGTTAAAATCGGCAAAGGCGAGAAGGAACTGCAGCTTGGTAATGAAACCGTTTTGTTCCGCCACGATAAGCGCTTCGAACATCCCACGGGTATTGCCATCGCCGTCAACGATACCGATGCGGTGTCTGATAAGGTACAGCAAATCAACAAGCTGGTATTCGACCGCGTGGGCCAAGTGCACAATGTCAACCTAGTGGCCGTGGTTAACAGTTCAGGAGATGCCGGCAAGTTTGCCGATGCAGTTAAGACCGCCCAAGACAATACAGATTTCCCGCTGGTGCTGGTCAGCGAAGACCCTGCAGCCATGGAAAAAGCCCTGGAAATCGCCGGCGCCAACAACCCGTTGATCTGTGGGGCCAACGCTTCCAACCTGGAAGCCATGGTCGAATTAGCCAAAAAATACGATGCACCGCTGGTAATTAAGGGCGCCAACTTGGAGGAACTGGCCAGCCTGGTGGAAAAATCCGGATACAAAAAGCTCATTTTGGACTCCGGTGCCCGCGAAGTCAACAAGGTGCTGGCAGATCAGACCCAGATTCGCCGCCAGGCCCTAAAGCGTTTCCGCCCGTTCGGTTACCCGACCATTACCTTTGCAGATAACCCCGATCCGATCCAAGCCGTGGTGGACGCGGGTGTTTACATTGCCAAATACGCCGGAATTGTGGTAATGTACACCGACAACCCCGCCGATATACTACCATTAATAACACTGCGCCTGAATATCTACACAGACCCGCAAAAGCCGATCGCTGTGGAATCTAAATTATATGAAGTCGGCAACCCCGGCCCGGATTCCCCGGTGTTCGTCACTACCAACTTCTCGTTAACTTACTTCTGCGTGCAGGGCGACGTGGAAGCCGGCCGTATCGACGCCTACATCCTGCCTGTGGATACCGACGGAATATCCGTGTTGACCGGCTGGGCAGCGGGTAAATTCACGCCGGAAAAAATCACCGAGATGGTCAACAACTGCGGTATTGCCGATAAGGTATCGCACCGCAAGCTCATCATTCCCGGTGGCGTAGCGGTTCTCAGCGGGAAACTGCAGGAACTGAGCGGCTGGGAAGTGCTGGTCGGCCCTCGCGAATCTGCCGGTATACCTTCATTCATCAAGCAGCGCTGGAGCGCGTAAATTTACGGACTGCGGGCAATGTGGTTACGCGGTAATTATTACAGTATAAGGGGGATTATCAATAATGGCATTTCACATAGCAGTGGCCGGTAAAGGTGGAACAGGGAAAACCACATTGTGCTCGTTAATTATCAGGCAACTGTTAAAGGCCGGCAAAAAGCCTATACTGGCTGTAGACGCGGACGCCAACGCCAACCTGAATGAAGCCCTGGGCATGGAAATAGAAGGTTCAATTGCCGACATAATCGTGCGTATAAACAACAACCTTGAACCATTGCCGGCTGGCATGACCAAGGACCAGTTCGTGGAATATAAAGTGCACCAATCGTTGTCAGAAGGTGAAAATGTGGATTTGCTGGTGATGGGTGGCCCGGAAGGGGCAGGTTGCTATTGCTATGCCAATAACCTCCTGCGTGGATTTATTGGCGAGTTGAGCAAAAGCTACCCCTACTTGGTTATGGATAACGAAGCCGGCCTGGAACATCTAAGCAGGCGCACAACCCAAAACGTGGATGTACTATTTATCACCAGCGATTCCTCGGCCCGGGGCGTGCGCTCCGCCGGCAGGGTTCGCGAACTGGTGGGAAACCTGAAACTGGACATTAAAAAAATGTATCTCGTGATAACGCGGGTTGATGAAAACAGCATCAACGCCCTACAACAGGAAATTGAAAAAACCGCGCTGGAATTGATAGGTACGATACCGGCGGACCAGCAGGTTACCGAGTTTGACATCGCCGGCAAGCCGCTGGTTAGCTTGTCCGACGATTCGCCGGTAGTGAAGGCGGTTGATGAAATACTAAGAAAAGCCGCCATTCTGTAAACCGCAAAAATAAGCTTTTAAATAAGCTTTCTTTATGTAGAAAGGAGCGGAACCAATGGCTGTTACTATAGCAAAAGAAAAATGGACCAGCAAAGTCAGCGAGATGGTGCTGGGCACCGAACCTAACACGGTTAAAGTCGGTGGAGAAAGCACACTGCCTTTTTTGCACTTTGAGGGTGAAATTCCAAACAGGCCCATAACAGCGCTGGAAGTTTGGGACCTGGAGCCGACTGATTGGCCAGACATTTTGAAAAAGCCCTTCGAGGGCGTGCTGAACGATCCCGTGGCATGGGCCAAGAAAAACGTGGAATACGGGGCCGACGTAGTTGCCCTGCGTTTGATGAGCGCCCACCCGGATTATAAAAATGCGACTCCCGATGAGTGCGCAGCTACCGCCAAGGCGGTTGCCGACGCCGTAAATGTACCCCTGATCGTAATTGGCTGCGGTGTGGAAGACAAGGACGCCGAAGTGCTGGAAAAAGTTGGCGAGGCCCTGAACGGCAAAAACTGCCTGATAGGCTGTGCCACTGAAAAGAATTACAAGACCATTACGGCCACTGCCATGGTAAACGGCCACAGCATAATTGCCTCCAGCCCCCTGGACATCAACTTAGCCAAACAGTTGAACATTTTAGTAACGGAAATGAACCTGGCCGCCAACCGCATTGCCATTGACCCGCTGGTCGGTGCTCTAGGCTACGGCATAGAGTATGCTTATTCTATCATGGAAAGGGCAAGGCTGGGCGCGCTCATGGGCGATAAAATGCTGGCCATGCCCGTGATCTGCTTTGTGGGTCAAGAAGCATGGAAGGCCAAGGAAGCTAAGAGCCCTGACGATGAAAACCCAGAGTGGGGCGCGCAGGAACGCCGGGCTATTTTGTGGGAAGTAATTACTGCAACAACCTTTGCCCAGGCCGGCGGCTCGATTTTCGTGCTGCGTCATCCCGAATCAGTTAAGGAAGTCAAGAAACACATTGACAAAATGATGGAAAGCAATGCTTATTAAATTTTAAAAATATAAGGAGGCTTTAGAGCATGATCCTCATTGGCGAGCGGATCAATGGCATGTTCAAAGATATCAGGGAAGCCATTATGAACAAGGACCCCGAACCCATTAAGTACTGGGCGAAGCGCCAATACGAACAATGCGCCGCTTATCTGGACATTAACACCGGTCCCACTGTGGACAAAGCCGACCAGCCGGCCGTAATGGAATGGCTGGTAAAAACCGCGCAAGAAGCCGCGCCCCTGCCCTGTTGCATCGATTCCACCAACCCCGATGCCATTGAAGCCGGGCTTAAGGTACACAAGGGGAAAGCCATGATCAATTCCACGACGGCCGACCAGTACAAGATGGATATTTACCTGCCCATGGCAGCAAAATACAACGCCGCCATCATCGGCTTGGCCATGAACGAAAAGGGCGTTCCCAAAAGCGCTTCCGACCGCATCGCGCTGGCCATGGAAATAGTGGTTAATGCCGACATGCACGGCATTCCCATGGAGGACTTGTACATCGACCCGTTGATGCTTCCCTGCAACGTAGCCCAGGAACACGGTGTTGAGGTGCTGGAAACCATCAGGCAGGTTAAAACGCTGGCCGACCCGCCCCCGCGCACTACAATTGGCTTAAGCAACTCGTCGCAGAACTGCACCAACAGGCACCTTATCAACCGTACATTCCTGATAATGGCCATGGCTCACGGTTTGGATTCAGCCATTGCCGATGTTGACGACGACCAGCTTCTGGATGCCGTGGCTGCTGCAAACATACTGCTGAACAAAGATATATATTGCGATTCGTTCTTGAAAACTTTCCGCTCCAGGTAACTATAACGCTTTTTATTGGTGCCCGGATATGGAAATGTGGTGGATATAAATCCGCTTTTCCATATCCGTTTAACCATCTTTGCCGCGCGACATATACCGGTAGCAGCGCGGCGTGTGCCTCGACCGCTGCTATAAGCCGCGCGGCGGCAGAAGCCAATGCATTATGTATGCCGAAATTAGGAGGACGGATGTGATGCTTATATGAGTTGTGTGAAAGGTAACAAAGTCGGAGCTGTTCTGGTGGTTGGAGCAGGTATTGCCGGCATACAGGCATCGCTCGACCTGGCGGAATCAGGCTACTACGTGTACCTGGTGGAAAAGCAGCCGGCCATTGGCGGAACCATGCCGGCACTGGACAAAACCTTTCCCACCAACGACTGTTCCATGTGCATTTTATCCCCCAAGTTGGTCGAGTGCGGCAGGCACCTGAATATCGAAACCATTACCAACGCGGAGGTTATTGACGTTCAGGGTGAACCCGGCAGCTTTAAAGTCAAGATCAACAAGAAAGCCCGCTACGTCGACCCCGAAAAATGCACGGGGTGCGGCTCTTGTGCCGAAGAGTGCCCCGTCAAGGTTGACGACAGCTTCAACCAAGGTTTGAACAAGCGGAAAGCCATCTATAAGCTTTATGCCCAGGCCTACCCCAACGCTTATGCCATCGACGCCACCAAGTGCTTGAAAATTAAGAAGCCCAAGGCTTGCGGCAAGTGCCTGGAAGTCTGCCAGGCCAATGCCATCGACCATAACATGAAAGACGAAATTGTCGAGGTTGAAGTGGGTTCTGTCATTTTATGTCCCGGTTTTGAGAAATTTGACGCCAGCCAGCTGTTTTATTACGGTTATGGTAAACTACCCAACGTTGTCACCAGCCTGGAGTTTGAGCGCATACTAAGCGCTTCCGGTCCCTTTGGCGGCCACCTGCAGAGGCCCAGTGACGGCAAAGAGCCAAAGAAAATCGCCTGGATTCAGTGCGTCGGTTCCCGGAACTGCAGGATGGATCACGGATACTGCTCCTCGGTATGCTGCATGTATGCTATCAAAGAAGCCGTCATCGCCAAAGAACACTGCAGCTACCCGCTTGACACGGCGATATTTTTCATGGACATGCGTACTTACGGCAAGGATTTTGAAAAGTATTACGAACGCGCCAAGCAGGAGCACGGCGTGCGCTTTATACGTTCCCGCATATTTGAAGTGACGGAAGCTGACGACGGTTCCGGTAACCTGCGGCTCCGTTACGCCAATGAAGACGGCTCCATCAGCCACGAGGAATTTGACCTGGTGGTGCTTTCCCTGGGCTTGGAACCAGCTTCCGACATGGCCGAACTGGCTAACAAGCTGGGGCTGGAACTGAATAAATTTAATTTCTGCCAGCCGGCCGAACTCACCGGCGTGGGGACCAACAAGCCGGGCATCTTCGTCGCCGGAGCGTTCAGCGGCCCGAAGGATATTCCAGAAACCGTCATGCAAGCCAGCGCGGCCGCGGCGGACTCGGCGGCAAACCTGGCCGAGGCACGCGGAACCCTTACTAAGGTGAAGGAATACCCGGCGGAAAAAGACGTTGCAGGTGAAATAATCCGCACGGGCGTGTTCGTGTGTCACTGCGGCATCAATATCGGCAGCGTGGTAAATGTACCCGAAGTTGTCGAATACGCCAAAACCCTGCCGGGGGTCGTATATGCGGCCGAAAAACTTTACGCCTGCTCCCAGGATTCCGCGGGCCAAATAAAGGAGGCCATTGCAAAACACAACCTCAACCGCATCGTGGTGGCTTCCTGCAGCCCGCGCACGCACGAGCCCATGTTCCAGGAAACCTTGAAGGAAGCGGGACTGAACCCCAACCTCTTTGAAATGGCCAATATCCGCGACCAGTGCTCCTGGGTACACATGCACGAACCCGAAAAGGCAACGGCAAAAGCCAAAGACTTGGTGAAAATGGCCGTATATAAAGCCTCTCTACTTGAACCCATTAACCCCGTAAAGCTGGACATGAACCACGATGTTCTGGTCATCGGCGGCGGGATAGCAGGCATGACCAGCGCCGTAAACATGTCTAAGCAAGGATACAAGGTGTACCTGGTGGAAAAAGCAGAGAACCTGGGCGGTATCGCCAACCGCATACGGTTCGGCATGCAGGGCGAGGATGTGCAGCAGTTTGTCAGCGGCCTTATTGCACAGGTCAACAGTGATGAAAAAATAAAAGTTTACACCGGCGTTGAAATAACGGACGTGCAAGGTTTTGTGGGTAATTTTGAAACTACTTTGAATAACGGCGAAGTAATCAAGCACGGCGTAACCATCATCGCCACGGGCGCCGAGGAGTATAAACCCAACGAATACCTGTACGGGCAAGACGAGCGCGTCATGACGCTGCTGGAACTGGAAAACGTCATAGCCCAGGGCGAAAAAATCACCGATGCCAAAAACATTGTATTCATCCAATGCGTCGGTTCCAGAGACGACGAGCGCCCGTACTGCAGCAGAATTTGTTGTACCAAGTCAATCAAACAGGCATTAAAAATTAAGGAAGTCAACCCTGACGCCAATATATTTATTTTATATCGCGACATTAGGACCTACGGTTTCTTCGAAGAAATGTATCGGGAAGCCCGGAACAAAGGCGTTATATTTATCCGCTACAACGTTGACAACAAGCCGGTGGTAACCGCGGGTCAGGGCGGGTTGAAGGTTACCGTCACCGACCATGTGCTTGGCACACCGGTGGAGATCAACGCCGACTTGGTGGGTCTGGCCGCAGCCATTGTGGCGCCCGGGGAAACCAACAGCAAGCTGAGCAAGTTTTACAAGGTCCCCCTGAACCAGGAAGGGTTCTTCCTGGAAGCCCACATGAAGCTGCGCCCCGTTGATTTCGGCACGGACGGCGTATTCATGTGCGGTTTAGCCCACGGACCCAAAAACATCGAGGAGAATATCGCCCAAGCCAAAGCCGCAGTGGGGCGCGCCTGCACCATCCTGGCCAAGGAAACCATTTCCGTGGAAGGAAAGTGTGCATTTGTCGACAAGAGAAAGTGTGCTGGTTGTGGCGAGTGCGAATCAGTATGCCCGGCCAAAGCCGTGCGGGTGGATGAAAAAGAAAAGGTAGCAGTGGTCAACGAAGCCCTTTGCAAGGGTTGTGGCGCATGCGCCTCTTCTTGCCGCTGCGGAGCGATTAACGTGAAGGGTTGCACCAACCAACAGTTAATGGCCATGATCAACGCGCTTTAGATGGGGGAGGGAAATTAGAACAATGGAATTCGAACCTAAAATTATAGCATTCTTATGTAACTGGTGTAGTTATGCCGGTGCCGATCTGGCCGGTATAAGCCGTATCCAGTACCCGCCCAATATTCGGGTGGTGCGCATACCCTGTACCGGAAGAATGAACCCGCTGTTTATAATCAGCGCGCTCCGTCACGGTGCCGACGGCGTGCTGACCTCCGGGTGACACCCCGGTGACTGCCACTATGTTAGTGGCAACTTGGTAGCCCGTCGCAAGTTTGCCTTGCTGAAAGGCTTGCTTGAATATGTTGGTTTTGAAGAAGGCCGGGTTAACTTTTCATGGGTGTCTGCAGCCGAAGGCGGCCGCTTTGCCGAAGTGGTCAAAGGCGTTACCAGCAAGGTAAAAGAAATTGGCCCCAATAAGGGGTTAGTCGCTAGCGAATCGGGGTGTTGCGGATGCAAAAACTGACGGAACAAATCAAGGACACGGCTAAAAAGTTACTTGAAGAGAAAAAAGTCGATGTGGTTGTGGGCTTTGCCCAGGGCAGCCTGCCGTTACGCGGCACGCCGCTCTTTGCCCGCACCCCTGAGGAAGCAGATAAGCTGGTCTGGAGCAGGGGATGCGAAAACAACCTGGCCAATTACTTGCGTAAAAGAGAGGATAAAGCTGCCGTTGTGGCCAAGGGTTGCGACGTGAGATCCATTGTCGCTCTGATCAAAGAAAACCAGATTAATCGTGATAACCTTTATATCATTGGCGTGCCCTGCGACGGTATGATCGACCGCAAAAAGGTGGAAAAACTCCTGGACGGCAAGGAAGTCCTGGAAGCCATTGAAAACGGCAATTCCTTGGAACTAAAGGGCAAGGGTTTCACCAAAACTGTAGACGTTAAAGATGTATTGCATAATTCCTGCCTGGACTGCCGTTACGGCAACCCGGTTATTTACGACGAGTTGATCGGTGAGCCTATCCCAGCCAAGGGCGATGATGATTTTGCAGATATCAAGGAGTTTGAAGCCAAGAGCCCGGCGGAACGCCGCAACCATTTCGTACAAGAATTCAGCAAGTGCATTAGGTGCTACGCGTGCCGGAACGCCTGCCCAATGTGTTACTGCGAAGAGTGTTTTGTGGATTGCAGTACTCCGGAATGGATTTCCAAAAGCGCCACCAATGTTCAGGATAATATTTTGTTCCAGGTAGTTAGGGTATTTCACAGTGCCGGGCGCTGCGCCGATTGCGGTGCTTGCGAAAGGGCCTGTCCGATGAGTATCAGCCTGCGCGTGTTAACCCGCAAGCTGGTTAAGGACGTGAAGGAATTATTCGACGCCGAGGCTGGAGTAAGTATGGATGATAAACCGGCCCTCGCCACGTTCACAGCAAATGACCCCGAACCTTTCTTGGTGAAGGAATGAGGTGAAACAGATGATAGTTAGCAAGAAAGACATACCTAATTTCCTGGACAAATTACTCAGTGATTACCAGGTGTTTGCCCCTGTCAAGGAAGGCACCTATACGTTATTTAAACAAATTGCATCAGGTTCGGAAGCGGCACTTGACTACGGCAATCCCAAGCTTCCCGCAAAAGAAATGTTTTTCCCGCAATCCGAAAGATTGTACAATTACCGTTACGGAGAGGACGGAGTCAAGCTTGATGTCCCTCTGGACGATCAAAAGAAAGTGATTTTCGGTGTGCGGCCGTGCGACGCCATGAGCATTACACTGCTGGACAACGTTTTCAATAACGACAAGTACCAAGACCCCTACTACTTAACCAGGCGCCAAAATACCATCATGATAGGCATCGGCTGCAACGACCCCGCCAGCACGTGTTTCTGTACGTCCGTTAACGGGGGTCCCTTTGACACTAAGGGTTTAGACCTTTTGCTTGTAGATATTGGGGATTCCTACGTGGTAGAAGTAGTTTCGGATGCGGGCCGGCAAGTTGCAGAAAAGGCCGGATTTGCTTCCGCCTCCGACGCTGACAAGGCTGCCGCTGCCAAGGTGAAGGAGGAAGCCGTTGTCACCTGCCAGGTCAATTTAGACGGCTTAAAGTCTAAACTGGACGCCAACTTTGATGACCCGATCTGGAACAGGATTCACGAAAAATGCCTGGGCTGCGGGGCCTGCACGTATGTCTGTCCCACCTGCCATTGCTTTGACATCGTTGACGACGCCGTG
>CAJYBN010000066.1 GCA_913064925.1 uncultured Peptococcaceae bacterium | reverse complement strand
TGCCCATGAAATTCTGATCATTATCTATTACATGTTAAGTCGCAAAATGCCTTACGATGAACTTGGCGACGATTACTTCAAAAAGAAGCAACCCAAAAGTCCTGAAGATGCAGCAATTAAACTTCTTACAAAGAAAGGATACGTTATTAATCTTCCTGACGGAAAGCCAGCTTAAGTCCAGTCCGTTTTGAATGCACATACTTTTTATATTGTGATTATGCTATATAAGCCCTTATAAGGGTCCCGGGCATCTTATTGCCATTTTTATGTCTCTTTATAAAATCCAACGTCCGAAGACCGGCATTTATAGTCAATAATTGAGTTCTCAAAGACGGATTTTTCTAATTAAAAAGCTACAGGATCCTTCTCTATTTTCATTTGGCCCCTTACCAGTTTGTTTAACCTTTACCCCTGAACCTGGGGTAGCCGGCTGTTTCGCTATTTTTCACCCGGCGGAAGAACCCGGCAAAAGTCCTCTCCACGCACAGGAGCTTGCGCTCCTGCTATTTGTTGGGGTAAATAATCGAGTAGATGTATGCCTCACGGCATACACCCCTCACAGATCCGTACGTAAATTTTTAGATTTAAGGCCCGCAGGGCAAATGTTTTACCTGACCCCGGCTCGCCAACCAACAAACCCATACCCTTTACCCGTTTTAATAATCCAATCTGGCTAAAGTTTCGGCAAATGCCGTGGAAGAAAACGCGTCAGCGGTTTTTAAATCCTTGCCAAAAGGGTACCTGGAAAGAGAATAAAAAGCCTTATACATTTTCATCCTCCCCGCCTTTGAGCATGTTCCGAAAAGAGAGGGAGCGCTCCCTTTTTATCTTAGCATTGTCAGCAAAATTAACTGGCACCGCCTCTGCCACCGCAACACCATCTTCGTAAACATAAACACCCTCTTCGTCATATGATTTATTGCCAGCGGCATTAAAAATGGCCCGGGATCTGAATTTCAACCGGGAGGAAATGATCGAAGCAATCTGCAAGGTAGCAGATAAAGCTAGAGTGTACCCGCCAATCAAAAACCGAGCGGCCTGGTTTACCATCGTATTCAAAGAAAAGTTGCTGGAAGCTCGGGCTGAAATTTTGGCCTGCAGGGGAAAATACCGGTATCCACCACTTTGAGCTGTATAAATAGCCGGGTGCCTTATTCATGGCAGCCCGGCTTTTCTAAAACAAGTCCACTACCCGTTGCCAGAAATCTTATATTGTAACCAAGTTAAGGTCTTTGAGCATTTGCAGGTCGTCTTGCAATGTTTCACCAGTTGTGGTCAAATAATTGCCCACCATAAGCCCGTTTGCCCCGGCCAGGAAGGCCAGGGGCTGCAGGCGGCGCAGGCCTTCTTTCCTTCCGCCGCACAAGCGCAGTACCGCCCGGGGTAACACCAGGCGGAAGACAGCTATGGCCCAAAGTAATTGCAAAGGGGGCAAACCGGGCTGGTTTTCTAAGCGGGTACCGGCAATGGGATTTAAAAAGTTTAAGGGCACGGAATCTATATCCAGCCTTCTTAATTCCAGAGCAAGTTCCACCTGCTGCTCCGGGGATTCACCCAGGCCCAGGATTCCCCCGGCGCATACTCGTAAACCGGCCCTTTTGGCGACCTTAATGGTTTCCACCCTGTCCCGGTAAGTATGGGTGGTGCAAATGTTTTCAAAATAGCCGGGGGCTGTTTCCAGGTTGTGATGATAGGTTGTTAGTCCTGCCTCCGCGAGCATAGCGGCCTGTTTTTCGTTGATAATACCAAGGGAGGCGCATAGCTGGAGGTTTGTTTCCCGGCGCAAGAGGCGAAGGGTTTCCAGTACTGTTTCCAGGTCGCGGCCTGTAATACCCCTGCCGCTGGTGACAATGGCAAATCGCTTTACGCCGGATTCTTCTGTTTTAATGGCCTGGCGGAGGATTTCCTCCGGCTGTAACATGGGGTAGGTATTAATGTTGGTATTGTAATGGGCTGATTGGGCGCAAAAGGCGCAGTCTTCACTGCAGTGGCCCGACCGGGCGTTAATTATGGCGCACAGTTCTACCTTGTTTCCGGCAAAGAGGCGGGTAACCCGGTTGGCGAGGGCCAGCAGGTCATATATTTCCGTGCCTTTCATTTCTATAAGGCTTAATGCTTCTTCCTTGGTAACAGGCCGTCCTTCGGTAATTTTTCTTTCGAGATTACTCAGCATAGATATTTCTCCCCGGTTACCTTTTTGATGGCCGCGTAAGTTATATCGAGAACTGCTTGTAATTCGGGCAGGCTCATGGAAAGAATGGGCATGAGCACGATAACATTGCCCAGGGGCCGGATAATCAGGCCGTTTTTTCTGGCCTCCAGTATTACCCGGTGGGGGATATTGGCCTCCACGGGGAAGGGTTCTTTGGTTTCTTTATTTTCCACCAGTTCAATTCCCACCATCATTCCTTTCTGCCTTACATCACCCACGTGGTTAAGTGTTTTAAATTTCTTCAGACCTTCACTCAAGAAAGAAATCTTTTCTTGCAGGGCATCAAGCAAATTTTCTTTTTCAAAGAGCTCCAGGTTGGCCAGGGCAGCGGCACAGCCCAGGGGATTGCCTGTATAGGTATGACCGTGGAAGAAAGTCTTAAATTCCTCAATTCTTCCCAAAAAAGCATTATAAATTTCGTCTGTGGTTAAAGTCGCCGCCAGCGGTAAATAGCCACCGGTTATGCCCTTGGCCAGGCACATTATATCCGGTTTTACATCCTCGTGTTCACAGGCAAACATTTTTCCCGTGCGGCCAAAGCCTACGGCTACTTCATCTGCAATCAACAAAACATTATACCTGGTACAAAGTTCCCGCACCCTTGTCAGGTAGCCTTCCGGCGCCACAATCATGCCTGCCGCGCCCTGTACCAAAGGTTCAATAACTACTCCCGCTATTTCATCCTGGTGAGCAGCCAGAATGGATTCCAGGTGGCCGGCGCACTGCATGGAACAGTTTTCAGCGGTTAAATCCAGCGGGCAGCGGTAGCAGTAGGGGGCAGGGGCGCTTATGGTTTCAAAAAGCAGGGGGGCGAATATTTTATGGAACAGGTCTATGCCGCCCACGCTTACCGAGCCGATGGTATCCCCGTGGTAAGCATTTACCAGGGATATGAATTTGCGCTTGGATTTATACTTCCCCCCGTCTTTTTGCTGCCAGTACTGGTAAGCTATTTTAAGGGCGATTTCCACCGCGGTGGAGCCGCTTTCAGAATAGAAAACCTTATTCAGGCCTTCGGGAGTTATTTCCACCAATTTTTTGGCCAGGAGTATTGAAGGGATATTGGCCAGGCCCAGCAGAGTGCTGTGAGCCACTTTATCCAGTTGTTTTTTAATGACCCGGTTTATCTCTTCTTTTCCGTGCCCGTGCACCGTTACCCACAGGGAGGAGATGCCGTCCAGGTATTTGTTGCCCTCCACGTCAAAAAGATAACTTCCTTCCCCCCGCTCAATAATCAAAGATTTTTCCTTCCGGTATTCGCTCATTTGCGTAAAGGGGTGCCATATGTATTCCTTATCCCATAGTTCCAGTTGTTCCGGTTTTATATTACCCATAATATATCCTCCTTTGGCCTCAATTTCCTTGATATTCACCAGCCGCCCCCCTTATGTTGGGCGGGGAAATCATCTCCCACTTGATTCCAGTTTCGACCAATTGGATAACCCGGCCCGGCTTACCCGTATCCATGTCTATACCGGCATCATAAGGTATAATCCCAATCACAGGAACTCCTGATAATTCGGCAATCAGCCCGGGATTTGTTTTCTCCGCCGTGCCAGCCTCTTTTTCATTTAGCCCGTTAATAATTATGCCGGCAACGTGGATTCCCCTGGATTTCGCGTATTCAACGGTTAACAAGGTGTGATTTACCGTACCCAGGCCGGGCCTTGCCACAATGAGGACAGGGAGGTCAAAGGCTTTGATCAGGTCGGCCATTAAAAACCGGCCCGTTATAGGTACCATGATTCCGCCAGCCCCTTCCACTAACATGAAATCATGCCGTCTACATAATTCCCGGTAAGCCCGGTTTATCTTTGCCAGGTCAATGGCGGTACCGGTAAGTTCGGCGGCTATTCGTGGAGCCAGAGGTGGTTTGAGGCGGTACGGGCTGACCAGTTCCATTTCGTCCACAATTCCTGCTACCGTCAAGGCAAACAAGGCATCCGGTGCTACCAGGCCCTGGCGGGTTGTTATGCTTCCCGTCTGAACGGGCTTCATAATCCCTACATTTATTCCCCTCTGTTTCAGGTTTGCTGCAATCCCAGCTGTGACAACCGTTTTTCCTACACCGGTGTCAGTGCCGGTGATAAAATAACCTTGCATCTTATTCGCTCCTTGTTTCAGATAATTCCTAATTCTTTGCCGGCCTGCATAAAGGCCGAAAGCGCCCTATCCAGGTCCTCCCTGGTATGAGTGGCCATCACCGTGACCCTGATCCTGCTGGTGCCAGGCGGCACTGTGGGTGGTCTGATACCCGGGGCAAACACCCCCAGGGTAAATAATTTTTCGGCCATTTTCATGGTTTTGCCCGCATCACCAATAAATATGGGAATTATAGGTGACTCTTCGGCCAAGATGGAATACCCCATTTGTTTGAGCCCAGATCTTAGATAACGGGCGTTAGCCCATAGATTTTCCCGTATTTGCGGGTTCTCTTCAATAACCCTGAAAGCTGTCGTAGCAGCGGCAATTACAGCCGGGGGAAGGGCAGTAGAAAAAATAAAACTGCGGGCTTTGTTTCTCAGGTAATCAATTAGCTTTCGGGAGCCGGCAATGTAACCGCCGGCACTACCCACCGCCTTGCTCAAAGTCCCCATTTGAATATGGATCTTGCCTTCAAGGTTAAAATGATCTGCCGTACCCGCTCCCCGGTAGCCCAGTACCCCGGTGGCGTGGGCATCATCCACCATTAACAAGGCACGGTATTTTTCTGCTAGTTCCACCAACCGAGGCAGTGGGGCCAGGTCACCGTCCATGCTGAAAACCCCATCGGTTACAATGAGGCGCCGGCGATATCCTTGAGCTTGTTGTAATAACTTTTCCAGAGCCCGGGTATCTTTATGGGGGAAAATTTTAATTTCTGCCCGGCTCAGGCGGCACCCATCGATTATACTGGCGTGATTGAGCTCGTCACTCAGGATTAAGTCGTTTTTTCCTGCCAAGGCGGTTATTGCCCCCAAGTTGGCCATGTAACCGGTATTAAAAACAATGGCTGCTTCGGTCCTTTTAAAGCGGGCAATGGTATTTTCCAGTTCTTCGTGAAGCCTTAAGTTGCCGGTAGTTAAACGTGAACCTCCCGCACCGGTACCCCACCGGGTTACAGCTTGCCGGGCTGCTGCTTTTAGCTCAGGGTGTTCGGTAAGGCCCAGGTAGTTATTGGAAGAAAGCAAAATGGATTGTTTCCCGTTAATTACCGTCCGGGCAGCCTGGGAATCGTCCATCCTGTTGAGCCAGCGGTAAAGATGATGCTCTTGAAGATAAGCTAATTCCTCTTCTAAAAAATTCATTGGTTAATGCTCCTCAATTTTTTGAAGTTCTCAAAGGTCATTTCACCGTAAATGGAACCCAATTTGGAAATAAGGTAAGATTTTTGTTCCAATATTGTTATGATTTCTTCCGGTTTTCCCAAAGGCCGGGTCGATGAAAAATATCCTGCCTCTTCGGCGTTCAATTCCAGTCAGTTGCAGAACCTTCTGGGCCAGTTTCCTACCTTCTAAGTAATCTTGACACCTACCCTAGGCAGCACGCATTCTAATGCTGTATAGTTCTTGACACACAGGCATTCTCTCCGGTTATTGTTAACTTTAATTTAAATTATGGTTTACTAATAGGTGAAAAACTTTCCCCTATTTAATAATTTTAGTAGAGCTATGGTAAATTGTAAACCTATAAATTTATGTTGGTTAACAGCATGGATACAAGAAAAGGAGAGTGATAGAGGACATGTCCGAAGACAGGGCGCCGGTCCGTAGCGGAACCACCGTGTTATCTGAAGTGCGACACCTCTGTATCTCAACTCTTAATAATACAATATTACCGCAATGAGATTAATTATATTTGCAGAAATCAAACTAGGCCAAATACTGTTAGTACGGTTAGCCGACCAACCACCAACAATACCTATTGCCACCCAAGCATATACTACAGTATAAATTATTCCTTGAGTTATGGGCATAAATAAAGCGGCAATGATATTTGGCAATACAAAAAAAGCCGCCTGAAGTATAATTGCCCAAACATTATTCATTTTACTTTTTAGATACTGTAATAACCATCCACGGAAAAATAACTCCTCCCCAAACATCGTAATAAATCCACTAAATAAAAACATTCCAATAAGAGACGCTAGTCCACTATATCTGATTAACCAGGCAAAGGTTACATCTGGGCTCGTACTATCTGTCGCTAACTTAATTAATAGTTGGTATGTATGTGACCAGGGTTCAAATATTCCAATGATAGATACCGACAAACAAAAATTAATTAATGTTACTTTAAAAAACTCTTTCAATGGTATTAATTTGAATCCAACCATTGCTGCATCCTTTGTACATAAAACAACTATAAGTGGTAAACATAGCCATACAATAGTAAACAACGGAAATGAACCCTTAAATAAATTGGTTACATACATTAATACAACTAATGCTAATATAATCCACGTGATAAATATTTTTTCTCTTTTACCCACTAAAAATCACCTCATATCTATTTAGCCCCCTAATGCGATTGGAGAATCTGTATTAAACTTGTACAATGAGGGTAAAGATAGCCTGGCGACAACAATAAGCCTTTTTATTTTAAAACAAAAATAGTTCAACAATAAAAATATGAAAGTAGGTGGTGAGCTAATGAAAATAAGAAAAGCAGCAGCAATATATTCAATTTTTATGGGGACATCTATGATTGTTATTTGGATTATGTTTTATACCACAGGTGAAATACCAGAAATCTATAGCAAACCAATTGAAATTGGCATGCACGTGGCCGCGGAAATTGTTACTGCAATTGCACTAATAGTAGGTGGATTGGGTATACTTATTAATCGAGAATGGGGATTCCAGATTTATTTAATATCGATGGGAATGTTAATGTATACTTTAATTATGAGTCCAGGGTATTTTATCCAACAGGGTGAATTAGCATTTGCTGGGATGTTTGCTATTTTTATAATCTTTGCTGTGAGTTTTATTGTTTTATCTTTCTTAAAAAAAGATGACTTTAAAACAAAAACATAAGTGTTTAAACGGATGACCCGATTGGCGGCCTAATCCTTCTACTCACATTCAAAACTTGGCTTTTTGGCTGTATCTCAATAGGTGAGGAAGCATTGAACCACGGTTATAGTCCTTGTGGAGTATTAACCATAAAAACATAGGACATTATTCCGTTTTGATTATTGGAGCTTATTAACAGACCTTCACTCAAGAAAGAAATCTTTTCTTGCAGGGCATCAAGCAAATTTTCTTTTTCAAAAAGCTCCAGGTTGGCCAGGGCAGCGGCCGGGCAGAGAGCTTCCCGAACGTGGTCGTTGTTTAACACTGCGGCCTGCCTGGCCGCCAACCAGGCCCTGGATGACGAGGATCACCGGCCACAGTAAGGGGTTGCTGGAGGAGCACCTGGCCCTGGTGGAAAAGCACTTTCCCGTACCATCCCGCGGATTAGTTGGACCAGCCACTCCACCCCTTCCAATAATTGTGCAAATTGGGTCCATGTATCGACGGAGGGCCCTTGATAAAACTGGTCAGCAAGCTGTTGAACCGCCGGGATGCTGCGTTTCGGATAACGAGCACTAGAGAGAAACACTATCGAAGCTTTCAACGGACTTAATTATTTTACTTATTGTAGAATGTGAAAGCCATCCAAAAAACTTGCCGATTTCTTCTAAATTTAAGGTTGGTGCTATTGCCCCGTCAAGTTAAGTGAGAGGCAACATTTAAGAATAAAAAATGCTTCCCTCGGGAAGCGTCAACTTCTTCTGTAGTGCTTGGCGAAAGGAAAAAGATATTCGCATGTCCCGTCCTCAGCCCACCAGAAAACCACCCTGGCACATTTATTCACTCTAAAGCTGTATAATTTAGGGTATCCTTTTAGCCACTCGGGGCGGGTGATTTTACCCTCCAGTGCTTCCACGTTAAGGCCGGGTGCTGGGCGGTACGGAGGATTGGTTATGCAATGCTCAAAGTATTCTCTCTTTTCTTCAATCTGATTAGCCAATTCTCGGTTGAACTTCCGGATATTGGCTAATTCATCATCATAGGTAGCGGTTCGACGGAACTTTATCTTTCTCATGGTCACGACTGTGGTCTATTATATTCGGTGTAATGCTTATTCTTCAGGTCCTTTGTCGATCTGTCCAGCAGATCATTAAAGCGCTGCTCGTCCTCCGGTGAAAGTGCCCAAAAATCATCCTCATCGGCTTCGCCTGCTATTTTGATGTGAATTTGGAAAGCACTAGCAATGGCCTGAAGTAGTTCACGTAGTTCTTCAGGTGTCCACTGTTCTTTTTTAATTCTAGTGAGATACTTTTTTACTTTGGGTGATGGAAGCATGGCAACACCCCCCTGCTAACATTATAATGAAATTGGTGGAAACTTACAACAGCGAGAAGTTGGTAGTGGTAATCTAAAATAGACCACTGCGGCTGTTGATTTACAATAAAAATTGACCTTGTTTTGCATTGATAACCGACCCCCCAGGCAATAATTTTGCTCCCATAAATGGAATGTCATGGTATTTGTTTTACCAAAGTTAAACGTACAAATTTCTAATGCACTTATCCCTTAACTATCCCTTATGCTTTTTCCTTAAACCTTTCCCTTAACCTTTTCCCCTAATCATCCCCCATCGGAATCACTTTTTATTGCTCGGGGAAAATGAATAAATGGGATATACAACAAGTACCCACTTCCGGCTATTCCACCGTCACGCTCTTCGCCAAATTCCTAGGCTGGTCCACGTCGCAGCCGCGAGCAACGGCCATGTGGTAGGCCAGAAGCTGCAGGGGTACCACAGCCAGCACGGGTGCCAGGGCGGGGTGGGTTTCGGGAATATAAATAACCTTGTCGGATGCGGTGGCAATGGATGCTTCCTCCATCCCGCCGGTGATCACAGTCAATACCGTGGCGCCCCGGGCTTTGACTTCCTTGATATTGCTGGCCATCTTTTTATTCAGCGCCGGTTGCGTGGCCAGCGCCACCACGGGTACCCCTTCCACTATCAGGGCCAGCGTGCCGTGCTTCAGTTCCCCGGCAGCGTACGCTTCAGCGTGAATGTAAGAGATTTCCTTAAGTTTCAGCGCCCCCTCCATGGCCACTGCGTAGTCCAAGCCCCGGCCGATGTAGAAAAAGCTGGGGCGGTTGCAGTGCCGCCGCACAAATTCCAGAATGTTCCGGCCGTTTTCCAGCACGGCGTTGACTTTATCCGGCAGCTGGCGCAGTTCTTCAACCATGCGGCTGATTTCTCCGGCTGGCAGCGTGCCGCGATGCTGGGCCAGGTACAGCCCCACCAAGTACATGGCCACCAGCTGGGTGGAGTAAGCCTTGGTGGAGGCCACGGCAATTTCCGGGCCGGCCCAGGTATACAGCACGTCGTCGGCTTCGCGGGCAACGGAACTGTCCACCACGTTGGTCACCGCCAGCACCCTGGCTCCCCTGCGCTTAGCCTCCCGCTGCGCCGCCAGTGTGTCGGCTGTTTCCCCGCTCTGGCTGATGACGATGGTGAGCGCGTTTTCATCCACCAGCGGGTTCCGGTACCGGAATTCCGAAGCGATATCCACTTCCACCGGTACGCGGGCCAGTGACTCGATCACATACTTGCCCACCAGGCCGGCATGGTAGGCTGTGCCGCAGGCGGTGATGAAGATTTTGTTAAGCCGGCGCAGGTATTCGCCGGTCATATTGATCTCATTCAGCACCACCCCGCTGCCGCCGGGGGCAATCCGGCCGCTGAGGGTGTCTCTCACCGCCCGGGGCTGCTCGTAAATTTCCTTCAGCATAAAGTGGTCGAAGCCGTTTTTCTCCGCCTGCTTGGCTTCCCACTGTACCATGAACAGCTTCTTTTCCACCGGGCTGCCGCCGCCGTCCAGCACTTCCACCCGCTCTGGGGTTAACACGGCCATTTCGCCGTCTTCCAAAATGTAAGTACGACGGGTATGGCTCAGCAGGGCCGGTATGTCTGAAGCAAAAAAGTTTTCCTCCTCGCCCAGCCCCACCACCAGCGGGCTGTCGCGGCGCACGCCCACCAGTCTGCCCGGCTCGTCCAGAGAGAGCACCACCAGGGCGTAAGAGCCGTTCACCTTGTCCACCACCCGGAGCATGGTTTGCACCAGGTCGCCCCGGTAAAATTCTTCGATCAGGTGAGGCAGTACCTCGGTATCGGTTTCCGAGCGAAATACATGACCGCGGGAAATGAGCCACTCCCGCAGCGGGAGGTAGTTTTCAATGATACCGTTGTGCACCACCGCAAAGCGCCCGGAGCAGTCCAGGTGCGGGTGGGCGTTGACATCGTTGGGCCGACCGTGGGTGGCCCAGCGGGTGTGGCCGATGCCGATGGTGGAGTCGGGCAGGTAACCGTTGAATTTTCCCCGCAGTTGGGCCAGCTTGCCGGCCTTCTTTTCCAGCTTAATAGTATTGTTTTCAATCACGGCAATACCGGCGGAATCGTAGCCGCGGTATTCCAGTTTCTGTAATCCTTCCAGCAGGATGGGCGCGGCCTGGCGCCCGCCCAAATATCCCACAATACCGCACATATATGATAACCTCCGCTCGTTGGCAATTAATTGATAGAATTGAATAGCCTCTTGTATAGCCCCGCTGTTCGCGGGCACAAAAAAACCGTCACAAGGGCATACTTCTCCCGACGGCATTTTCCGGTAACATATGCCTCTGTCAGGTCACCCGGTACCTTTTGTCCCCGCGGTTACCCGCGGGTTTTGTAGTACCTTTCACGGTCGTGACCGAACCGGGGAGCACCCGCCGAAAACTTCGATTAACTCCCTCCTCGTCAACCCAGCACTCAACGATAACCAGAAAATCTAATAGAATACGGTTGTTTGTTAGTGAAAACCTTATTCTAAAGTAAACCAAATACCTCATTGAGTGCCGGGTTCTGGCGCTTGAAATTAAATTGTCACCTCGGCTGCCGCTCTTCCGGCGGCAGTATGCCTCGCCTCACCTCCCCACTTGACCGGCGTGGCGGTGGTTTGCGTGCCCGCTTGCGGGCCGTCTTGCACGCCGGCCTGCGCGCAGTCCTGCATGCCGCCCGCACGCCGGCTTGCGCGCCGGTTTGCACTTCGGGCTGCGCGCCGTATTGCGCGCCGCACGCCGGCCTCACGCCAGCGTGCGCGGCGGCCTGCCCGCGCGCCCGGTTATCCTTTTGACGACCCGGCGCCGTCTAAAGTTCCTTCACCATTTCCACCAGCTCGCGCACTATGTCCTGCAATTGCTCCATGTCCCGCCCCTCGACCATTACGCGCACCAGCGATTCTGTGCCCGACGGGCGTACCAGTACCCGCCCCTGGCCGGCCAGGCGCTTTTCCATTTCTTTAATGCGTTCCGCCAGCAGCGGGCTGGCCATAACCCGGTGCTTATCTTCCACCTGCACGTTTTCCAGCAGCTGCGGAAAGCGCTCCATTTGCGCGGCCAGCTCGGCCAGGCTGCAGCCGGTGTCCTTGACCACCGCCAGCAGCTGGAGCGCGGTGAGGATCCCGTCGCCGGTTGGGCTGCAGTCAAGGAAAAGTATGTGCCCGGACTGCTCGCCGCCGAACACGGCGCCGGTGCGCAGCAGCTCCTCCAGCACGTAGCGGTCGCCCACCTTGGTTTGCAGCACCTTGATCCCCGCTTCCCGCATGGCCAGGTGCAGGCCCAGGTTGCTCATCACCGTGACCACCACGGTGTTCTTGGGCAAGCGGTGGCGGGATTTGCGGTGGCGGGCGCAGATGACCATGATCTGATCCCCGTCCACCAGGTTGCCCAGGTGATCCACGGCAATCAGCCGGTCGGCGTCGCCATCGTGGGCCAGCCCCAGGTCGGCGCCGGTTTGCAGTACGGCTTCACGAAGTTTATCCGGGTGCGTGGAACCACATCCCGCGTTGATGTTGACCCCGTCCGGGATGTTGAATACGGGTATCACTTCCGCACCCAGTTCCCGCAGCACCCGGGGCGCCACCCGGTAAGCGGCGCCGTTGGCACAGTCCACCACAATTTTCAGCCCCCGCAGGTCCACGGGCACGGTTTGTTTTAAAAAGGCCACGTAACGGTCGTCCGCGTCCCCAATATGTTGAATTCTGCCCAGGCCCGCCCCCACCGGTGAAGCCACCTGCCCGGTATCACCGGCCAGCACTTCTTCGATTTGCCGTTCCTTTTCATCGGACAGCTTGTAGCCGCTGGGCCCGAAAAACTTGATGCCGTTGTCTTCCACCGGGTTGTGCGAAGCCGAAATAACCACGCCTCCCGCGGCACCCAGCGCCTTCGTCAGGTAAGCCACAGCGGGGGTGGGGACAACGCCCACGTTCAACACGTCCACCCCGGCGGAACAGATGCCGGCGGAAAGGGCGGCTTCCAGCATGTCGCCCGATACCCGGGTATCACGGCCCACCACCAGGCGGCCGCCGCCGTTGCTGCCCGCCAGCACGTGCGCTCCGGCACGGCCCAGCCGGTAAGCCAGATCGCCGGTAAGCTCTTTATTTGCTATTCCGCGTACGCCGTCGGTACCGAACAACCGCGCCATTTCAGCTACCTCCGCCAAAAACAATAAATCGCTTTCATTATAGACGCTGGGGGCAGATCATGTCAATTTAAGACGTGTTTTCGCTTTCATACTATGCCCCGCCGGCCGGCAATGTTCATTGCGCGGGATGCCGGCCGCGGTGGTCATTTTTGTCAGGCCTGCCAGCCGGCTTTTGCTGAACCTTACTGTATACTATGGCGAGGGGGCCGGGCCCGGCCCGGGCGGGTATAGTAGTCCCCAATTACTTATTACAACTTACAACTAGGAAAGACCCGACCCGGTAAGGCAAATAGGAATAGGAAAGGCCTGACCCGTTAGGAAAGGCCTGACCCCGGATGTGCTGGTGGCAGGTGAACAGCAGCACCTGGAGCTGGTGTTCCCGGGCCAGCCGGGCCAGCACTTCCAAGGCGCCCTGCAGGCGGCGGTCGTCGAAGTCTGCCAGGACGTCGTCTAATATGATGGGCATGGGAGCAACCAAGGAGCTGTAGTGACAGGCCAGCGCCAGGCGGACCGCCAGGTAAAGCTGGGCGGCCGCGCCCCGGCTGAGCGCCCGGGCGGGCACGCGGCGCCCTCCGGGTTCTTCCACTTCCAGGATGTTGGCCGCGCCC
>CAJYBN010000065.1 GCA_913064925.1 uncultured Peptococcaceae bacterium | reverse complement strand
TTGAAACCCTTGGAAAAGCTTGGAGCTGTAAATGTTCCCCAACCCAAGACCAATGTCCATACCATTACCATCGTTGGCCAGATCGAGGGTCATATTGTTCTTCCCTCTCAGAACAAAACTACCAAGTACGAGCATCTTATCCCGCAGCTGGTGGCCCTGGAGCAAAACCCCGAGGTGGAGGGGGTCTTGATTGTATTGAACACCGTAGGCGGCGATGTGGAGGCTGGCCTGGCCATTGCGGAAATAATTACCAGCCTTTCCAAGCCCACCGTATCACTGGTGCTGGGCGGAGGGCACAGCATTGGCGTGCCTATAGCCGTAGCGACGGATTATTCATTCATCGCCGAAACGGCCAGCATGACCATCCATCCTATACGCCTAAACGGTCTCGTCATCGGCGTGCCCCAAACCTATGAGTACCTGGATAAGATGCAGGACCGCGTGGTCCGTTTCGTGGCTTCGCATTCTAACATCACCCAGGAAAAATTCCGGGACTTGATGTTTCGCACTGGTGAATTGGCCCGGGATATCGGTACGGTGTTAATCGGGCAAGAGGCCGTAGAGTGCGGCTTAATTAACGAAGTAGGCGGTATGCAGCAGAGCTTTAAAAAATTAAAGCAGCTCATTGAAAAGTACCGATCTGCCAGCGAGGTGTAGAAAATGTTGCTTTATACCCCGATGCAATTGGAACTGGTGCTGGCCGGCTTGGATCAAATGGTGCACTTGCCCGAAAGGAAAACAACGGTGAACGGCGTGCCGGTGCTGGTGCGGCGCCTTCGGGACGGCAGCGAGGAAGTTGTACGGCTGCTTAGCACCAACCCCGCGGATTACCTGCGCGGGGACATTTATCCCGGCGCGCCGGTCCGGCGGGAAGGTTTTAATAATAACAGCTTTGCTTAGCCCGCTTCTAGCCAACCAGCTTTTCCCTGTGCTATAATTTTATTGCCCATTTTTTCAGAAAGCTGGGATAAGTTTGGATTTGCTGCAAGCGGTTATACTCGGCGTGGTACAGGGACTCGGTGAGTTTTTACCCATCTCCAGTTCTGCCCACCTGGTACTGGTACCTTGGTTGATGGGCTGGCCTTATGCCGGTTTGACCTTCGACGTGGCTTTACACGTAGGTACGCTGCTGGCCATCGTTGTTTTTTTCTGGCGCGATTGGCTGGCGTTGATCAGCGAAGGCCTGCGGGCTCGGCGTACTTTGGAGGGGAGGCTGTTCTGGCTGCTGCTTCTGGGTACCGTGCCGGGAGGCACAGTGGGTTACTTGCTGGAAGACCAGGCGGAAACCGTTTTTCGCCATCCCCTGCTCATCGGCATTATGCTGATGGTAATGGGGATTTTTCTCTACCTGGCTGACACGCGTTCTATATCGGTAAAGAAGCTGGAGCAAATTGGACTCAAGGAAAGCCTGTTCATCGGTATCTCCCAGGCGTTGGCCATCATCCCGGGCGTTTCCCGCTCCGGGATCACCATGACCATGGGCAGGTTGATGGGTCTAACCAGGGAAACTTCGGCCCGTTTTTCCTTTCTGTTGGCCACCCCTATTATCGCCGGGGCGGGGATGAAAAAACTATCGGAAATATCACCCGGCGATATTAACACCCCTTTTATAGCGGGGGTGGCGGTATCGGCTGTGGTAGGTTTTTGGGCCATTAAATTTTTACTTAAATACCTTGCCCGGCACACATATACCCTTTTTGTATGGTACAGGTTCCTGCTGGGCCTGCTGGTTATAACAGTATACGTGTTCCGGTAATTGCCAATGCTTATTAAACCGGCCGAAGCGCCGGCTTTTTATTTTGCCCGCTGGTGAAGGAATTATATGTAAATAATGGAATATGTATACTAGAAAGGAGGTGGAGGTCGTGTCGCCGGTCAACAAATTACGGGAAGAGCTGAAATATGAAATTATGGGCATATCGCTGGTGGCTGTTTCCATATTAACGTTAATCGGCATCATAAACCCCCAAGTTGGCGTGGCAGGTGGATTGTTGAACAGCGTGCTGATGATCATGGCGGGGGAAGGGCGTTTTTTGTTTCCTATCCTGCTGGCCTTATTCGGGTGCAAACTCTTGTACCGCAAAAACAAGGTTAGGAAGGCGGTTAATGTGTACGGCGCCGTGATAATTGCGATTGTCGCCCTCACTTTGCTGCACCTGCCTGTTCCAAGGGCATATATTGTGAAAGCTGCTTTAGCGGGTGACGGTGGGGGCATCATCGGCGGAGTAACCTATTTTTTGCTGCTGCATGCTTTTGGTGTCATCGGTATGTATATTATTCTGGCTACCTTATTGCTTGTGGGCATGTTGTTATTAACCAACCAGTCTGTTGTGGTAATGCTTAGAAATGTGGTAGACAAAACGGTCTCAGTGGTAAAAAAAACCATACGGGCGGTGGATAATTTTCTTTTTACCGGGAGCGAGGGGGGACAGGAAGAGCAGCCTTTCATCATCGAAGGGCGCGCTGTCCCGGCTAACCCGCCGGAAGATGCCGGGGAAGAGGAAGAGGAAGAAGAATGTTTCACCGTGGAAGATGCCGCCGCCCGGGACGAAGAACGGGAGGACGTACCCTTGGAAAAAAAGTCAAACGTTATATACTATCGTCCCTTTGTTAATGGTGCCATAAATAAATACCAGGAACAGGATTTGCCGCCCGGGCAGGAACAGGTGGGAAAAACGCGCGGGACAAGCCCGGAAAAAGATAGTTTCAAGCTGCCGTCGTTTTCCTTGCTTGCCAAGCCGGTACGCGGCAAAGCGCAAAAGAACAACAAGGATATAGCGGAAAACGTGAAAAGGCTGGAACATACCCTGGGAAATTTCGGTATCTGGGCTAAGGTGATTAAAGTTTCCAGGGGTCCGGTGATAACCAGGTATGAAATTCAGCCGCCGCCGGGGGTGAAGGTGAGCCGCATAGTAGGACTGGCTGACGACATGGCACTGAGCATGGCTGCACCCGACGTGCGCATTGAAGCACCGGTACCAGGTAAGGCTGTGGTGGGGATAGAGATACCCAACAAAGAAATTGCAACTGTCTACCTGCGCGAACTGGTGGAAACCGCCGAATTTCAACAATCGCCGTCCCATCTCACCATAGCGCTGGGCAAGGATGTGGCGGGCAATCCCATTTTGGACGACTTGGCCCGCATGCCGCACCTGCTGATTGCCGGGGCGACGGGTTCGGGAAAAAGCGTTTGCCTGAACACCCTTATCGCCAGTATTTTATTTAAGGCTAACCCGCAACAAGTCAAATTTTTGATTATTGACCCCAAAATGGTGGAGCTGGCCATCTTTAACGGCATACCCCACCTGGTTTCCCCGGTGGTTACGGAACCAAAAAAAGCCGCCACGTCCCTGCGTTGGGCGGTAAAGGAAATGGAGTACCGCTACGAGTTGTTTGCCCGCGCGGGAGTGCGTGATATATCCCGTTATAATAAATTAATGCTCGGGCAGGGGAAGGCGCCGCTGCCGCTGCTGGTTATCATCATTGATGAGCTGGCTGATTTGATGATGGTGGCGCCGGCGGACGTGGAAGATGCCATTTGCCGTTTGGCCCAAATGGCCAGGGCGGCCGGCATTCACCTGGTGGTGGCGACCCAGCGGCCATCGGTGGATATTATTACCGGGCTGATCAAGGCCAACATCCCTTCCCGGATAAGTTTCGCCGTATCTTCGCAAATTGATTCCAGAACCATACTGGACATGGGTGGTGCGGAAAAATTGTTGGGCCGTGGGGATATGCTGTTTTACCCGGTGGGTGCCACCAAGCCCATCAGGGTACAAGGGGCGTACTTATCAGACCAGGAAGTGGAGCTCCTGGTGCAGCATTGGAAGAAACAGTCTGAACCGCAGTATGAACAAGGTTTTGAGCAGGAAGTTATTTTAGCCGGGAGCGCGCATGACATGGAGGATGAACTGCTTTCCCAGGCCTTACAGGTCTTTATTGAAGCTGGACACGGTTCCATTTCCCTGCTGCAGCGCCGCCTGCACATCGGCTATGCCCGCGCGGCGAGATTGATGGACATTTTGGAGAAAAAGGGTTACGTGGGCGGTTACGAAGGCAGTAAGCCCCGGACGGTACTGATTACACCGGAAGAATACCAGCGGCGGTTTAACGGCCGGTCGCAGGTTCAGGCAGGGAATGATAAATAAGAAAAGGATAATAACGTTATATGTCGAAGGGAATGTTAAACTCGGCTGATATTATTTTTTTGCGGGGGAAAAAGATTGTATTTGGATATAGATGTTCAGGAAGCACTGAACCGAGCGGAGGCCGGCATACCGCTGGTTGATTTGCGTTCGCATGGGGAATATGTGGAAGCGACTATTCCGGGGGCATACAACATACCGCTGTTGGACAACGTGGAAAGATCCCTGGTGGGCATTACGCACAAAAAAGAAGGGGCAGAAAGGGCCAGGGAACTGGCTATGGAAATACTGTCGCCCCGGTTACCGTACTTTATATACGCGTTTAAGCAACTGGCGGCGCCCGGCAAGGAAGTTGTTATTTTCTGCTGGCGGGGCGGTGAACGCAGTCATTTTGCTGGTTGCCTGCTTGACGCTATGGGTTTTAAGGTTTACCGTATCAGGGGAGGGTATAAGGCTTACCGGCGATATGTATTGGCCTACTTGGATAGGGAAATACTGCCGCACCGCGCCGTGGTAGTGTACGGTCTTACCGGAGTAGGGAAAACCGATATTCTCCAGGAATTGAAGCGCCGCGGCTACCCGGTACTAGACCTGGAAACACTGGCTGCTCACAGGGGTTCTGTGTTCGGCAAGATTGGACAACCACCTTCGCCCAGCCAAAAAATGTTTGAAGCCTTGATTGAAAGGGAGCTCAGGATTGCCGAAAACCGCGGCTTTTTTCTGGTGGAATGTGAAAGCAAACGGCTGGGCAAATTGCTTGTACCGGATTTGTTGTTAAACACCATGCAAAATGGATATCGCATACTCCTTTACGCTTCGTTGCAAGCCAGGGTCGATCGTATCATGAGGGATTACGCGGCGGGCCCGGACAATAACAAGACCGCCTTGCAGGAGGCTGTGGTCCGGTTGACCAAATATCTCGGGAAAAGCAAAGTGGCGGAACTGAACGGCTGGCTGGAGCGGGGCTTAGTGTCGCGAGTGGTTGAATATTTGCTGTTGCATTATTACGACCCGCTATACAAATACCCGGGCGGCCCGAGCAGTAGATATCATTTATCAGTTAATACCGAAAATTTACAAAAGGCGGTGAAGGAAATTACCGACTTCATCAACAGGTTGCCGGAATACCGGAGGTGATTATTTTGTCCATTGGTGAAATACTGCGGGAGGCCAGGGCTAAAAAGGGAATGTCCCTGGAGGAAGTGGAGAACGAAACCAAAATTCGCCGAAAATATCTCAGAGCCATGGAAAACGATGATTTCAGCACATTGCCGGGGAAGGTATATGTAAGGGGGTTTTTGCGTACTTATGCCCGTTTCCTTGGGCTGGACGGTGAAGAGCTGGTACGCCAGTACGATGAAATGTTTCCGTATCGGCCGGAAGCGGAACAGGCCGTCGGAAGAACGGCTGTCCATGCTAAAGTGGCGGATAGGCGGCGCAGGGGAGTGGTTTATTTTGCTTTGGTGTTAATAGTAGGAATTGTTATTTATCTTTGGGGTGCGGCGACTCCGCAGGAAAAACCGGGCGAAGGCGAGCCGGAGCATGCGGTGCCCGGCGAACAGGAATACAATTACGGTGGCAGCGGACGGCCGCGGAGCCGCCCGGCTGGTGAACCCGGCGCCGGTGGCGACCGGGAGCCGCAGCTGGATGGCATTCAATTGGTGCTGCAAGTTAGGGACAGGGAATGCTGGATGCAAGTAGTGGTCGACGGTGAAAATAATTTTCAGGGGTTGGTGCAGCCGGGCGTTACCAAGCGATTTACGGGCCGAGGAAAGATCTGGTTTAAGTTGGGCGATGCCGGGGCGGTAAGAGTGCTGGTCAACAACCGGGACTACGGCGTGCTGGGAGAGCCGGGGCAAGTAGTTACCAGGGAATTTACTGCTGGGGAAGGGGGTGTTAAAACGGACGGGCAGTAGCTGTGGCTGTACCCGGCTTTTACGTGCAATTACGCAGCTACTGACTGTTTTGACACCGGGGTTTTTTCTGCGCTATACTGGTGTGAAGAATTGAAAAGGGTGTCATTGTAATGCCTGTTAAAATCGGCTTCATTAGCCTCGGTTGCGACAAAAACAGGGTTGATTCGGAAATAATGCTGGGATTATTACAACGGGCCGGTTATGTAATTACCTCCGACATGAGTAAGGCAGAGATAATCATCATCAATACCTGTGGATTCATTGATCCGGCCAAGGAAGAATCCATTGCGGCCATATTAGAGGCAGCAGAGTATAAAAAAAACGGTAAGTGCCGGCACGTGCTGGTGGCAGGCTGCCTGGCCCAACGGTACGGTGCGGAACTGCTACAGGAGCTGCCGGAAGTAGACGGCGTCATGGGCACCGGGGCTTTGCCGGAAATTGTATCCGTGATTAATAGGATGAATGCGGGCGAAAGACCGATGGCGGTACGGGAACCCGGCTACATTTACCGCGGCCGGGTGCCCAGGGTACAAACAACGCTCAGGCATACCGCTTACTTGAAAATCGCCGAGGGCTGCGATAACCGATGTTCTTATTGCATTATTCCTTCCGTCAGGGGTCGCTATCGCAGCCGGCCGCTGGAGGACTTGCTGGCGGAAGCACAGGAGTTGTGTTCCAGGGGCGTGCGGGAACTGGTATTAGTAGCCCAGGAAACCACCCGTTATGGCGTTGACATATACAACAAGTACGCTCTGGCCGATTTACTGCAGGCCCTGGCGGCTGTGGAAGGGCTGCGCTGGATTAGGTTAATGTATACTCATCCGGCTTCCTTTACCGAAGAGTTGATTGCCGTGTTGGCTTCTTTTGACAAAATTTGCCGCTACATTGACCTGCCCTTGCAGCATGCCAGCGACCGCATTTTGCATTTGATGAACAGGAGAGGTCGCAAGAAGGATATAACCCGCCTGATAGGAAAACTGCGCTCTGCCATTCCCGGGTTGACGCTGCGTACCACGTTTCTGGTCGGTTTTCCCGGCGAAACCGAGAGGGATTTTATTGAGTTGCTTTCTTTTATGGAGCAGGTGCAGTTCGAAAGGGTGGGCATTTTCGGTTTTTCCCCGGAAGAAGGCACTCCGGCGGCGGCCATGCCAGGCCGGGTGGACGACGAGGTGGTGGCGGAAAGAATGGACCGGGCCATGCGCTTGCAGCAAGGTATTTCTTTGGCCCGCAACCGCCGGCTGGTAGGGAGCGAAATGACGGTATTGGTGGAAGGATGGGACGATGAGGAAAAAATGTACTGGGGAAGGACGGAAGCAGATGCGCCGGAAGTGGACGGCAGAATTTTTTTTGTTTCCGAAAAAGAGACGGGAGCAGGGGAATTTGTGCGAGTAAAGGTCTTGGATGCCACTGAATATGATTTGGCGGGAGTTCGCGTGGGATGAATTTGCCAAACCAACTGACATTGTTGAGAATATTGATGGTGCCGGTTTTTCTGGTGGTGTTATCGCTGCGCCTGCCCCTGGGAGATTACATTGCCGCCGGCGTCTTTGTACTGGCCGCTTGCACGGACGGTTTGGATGGCTATTTTGCACGCAAGCAAAAACAAATCACCAGCTTGGGCAAGCTACTGGACCCGTTGGCTGACAAGTTGCTTATATCCGCTGCTTTGATTGCCCTGGTGGAATTGGACCGGCTGTCCGGATGGGTAGCCGTGGTCATTATTGGTCGTGAGTTCGCTGTTACCGGGCTGCGATCCTTGGCCGTTGCCGAAGGGGTGGTAATTGCCGCTAACAAGCTGGGCAAGATTAAAACAATCACGCAGGTTGTGGCCATTGTGGCTATGTTTTTGCGAGACTTTCCCTTTAACTTGCTTAACATTCCCTTTGGCAATATTGCCATGGCAGTAGCTGTTGTTTTTACCGTTTGGTCCGGCATGGACTACTTCCAGCGAGCCGGTTTCTTGCTGCAAGCCGGTAAGGACGGTAAGTAAATGAATAAACGCTTCGCCCTGCCGCGCCCGGCGCGCAGGGCTTCATTTGTATATGGTGATATTTCCCTGCCGAAAGGGGATGGGGGCTGTGTTATAATATTTTGTTGTCGGACGAGCGCGCAAGGAAAGGATGGTAATGACGTGCAATGGCAGGGCATGAGGATATACGTGGTATTGTTATCGCTGATAATTGCACTGTCAGCCTTTCTAGGGGCACACTGGCTGTACAACAGGCTGAATTTTCAACAACCACTGGCCAAAAAACTGGATGGTAATGAATTGGTGACTGCATATCGGCTGGAAAATGATGGTGAAGTTTATAAAATTACTGTAACTTTGAGGAAAACCGGCAATTTGATGCTTTCTTACCGGCAAGTGCACAAAGAAGTGGAGAAAGTGATGGGGTGCAGCCCGTTTGTTATCGAAATTAATGATCAACCGAACGACAAGCTAAATGACGTTTATAACCAGGGACAGTTTGCCATACAGGAAGCATTAATCAGGGGCAACTTTCAGGATATGGCATCTTTCCTCAACGGGTACGCCCGATCAGCCGGCGTAACATCCAAGGTGTTTATTGACCAGGACAATATCTACTGGCAGATGGAGGACGGTGCTAATTATCTGTATCAGGTTATTCCCAGGAAAAATCATGTTATGGACATATCAAACAGTTAGGCCGGAAAGGGGGCGCAGTAGTGCTTAAGGAAATAGGCTTGGGAACAGGTTTAGCTGCGGTTATTTTTTTAGCCTTATCGGGCTATGACATTACTCCTTTGCTGTTCGTCGCCCTGGCTGCCGGGATGCTGTTGTACCTCGCCCGATCGCGCGGCATGCTGGCCAAGACCTTCAATACGGCCCCGGTGGTCTGCCGGCAGGAAATAGGGTTTGGCGACATCGGCGGGCAAAATACCGCTATTAACGAGCTAAAAGAAGCGCTGGATTTTATCAATAACCAGGACAAGATTATCAAACTGGGTATTAGGCCTTTAAAAGGCATTTTGTTGACTGGCCCGCCCGGAACGGGTAAAACGCTGCTGGCCAAAGCGGCAGCCAACTACACCGATTCCGTTTTCGTGGCCTGCAGCGGGTCCGAGTTTATTGAAATGTACGCAGGCGTCGGCGCCCAGAGAGTACGGCAGCTTTTTCAGACGGCGCGGGATTCTGCCTTAAAGCAAAAAAAGGAAAGTGCCATTATATTTATTGATGAGATAGACATACTCGGCGGTAAAAGGGGGCAAAATGCCAGCCACCACGAATATGACCAGACGCTGAACCAGCTTCTTGTGGAAATGGACGGGCTGCAAGTGAAGGATAAGGTGCGCATCCTGGTGTTAGCTGCCACCAACCGGGTGGACATGCTGGACCCGGCGCTGTTGCGGCCGGGACGTTTTGACCGCCAGGTTAAGGTGGATTTGCCCGACAAATCGGGGCGAATGGAGATACTGCGCCTGCATTGCCGCAACAAGCCGCTGGCCTCCGATGTTAACTTGGAGGAGATAGCCAGGGAAACCTTTGGATTCAGCGGGGCGCACCTGGAAAGCCTTGCTAATGAAGGAGCCATTTTGGCCATGCGTGAGGGGTGCACTGAAATAAGCCACAGGCACCTGGTTGAGGCTATAGATAAGATAATGATGGGAGAAAAACTGGATAGGCGTCCGGCCAGAGAGGAACTGGAACGAGTTGCCGTACACGAGGTGGGACACGCCCTGGTGAGCGAAAAGATCCGTCCCGGTTCGGTATCCATGCTTACTATAACCCCTCGGGGCCAGGCGCTGGGTTACATGCGTCAACTGCCGGAAAACGATGCTTATCTGTATACGAGAGAATACCTGGAAAACCAAATTCAAGTCTTGTTGGCCGGTTCAGTAGCGGAGGAACTGGTGTTGGGCGACCGCAGTACCGGTGCGGGAAACGACATTGAACAGGCCATTAAAACCGCGGGCCAGATTATTCGCTCCGGCATGTCCGAATTGGGTGTCGTGGACCCCGACATATTACCCGCGGATTTGCGTTACCGGGTGCTTAATGACATCATCCGCAGCCAGGAAAAGAAAGTCAAGGAATTTTTAGGCTCCATGAGGGAGGTTATCAAGCATGTCATGCGCACCTTGCTGGCTGAAGAGAAAATAACTGGCGAACAATTCCGGGCTCTGACCAGAAAGTATTTAAAAACGGTATAAGGCAAGCATGTAATGAAAGGTTGTTGCCAGACCAGTGTCCGGCGGCAACCTTTAACTTTTACGTACATTTAATCCAAACCCGGCAGGGAATAGTAATTATAAGCGCGAACTTTTCAATTAAGCGGGGTGGGACAAAGTTGCAGGCGGAAATCATATTCACTGGTAACGAGCTCTTGCTGGGTGAAGTTTTAAATACGCATGCCCAGTATCTGGGGCGGGAACTGTCTGCCCAGGGAATCGAAGTGAAACTGCATACCACCGTGGGCGATAACTGGGCGATGTTAAAAAAAGTTTTACAATCTGCATTAAACCGTTCTAGTTTGCTTATTGTCACCGGTGGGCTGGGACCTACTGATGATGACTTGACCAAGGAGACCGTTGCGGACTTGTTGGGCCTGGATTTGGTTATGGATGGTCAAACCCTGGCCGGGCTGGAAGACATATTTGCCCGGCGTGGTGTGACCATGCCCAAAAACATGAAAAAACAAGCGCTGTTACCCCGGGGAGCGCGCATTTTCCCCAACCCGGTAGGCACCGCGCCTGGAATCCTACTGCAAACCGGGGGCAAAACCATCATTTTGCTGCCGGGACCGCCCAGAGAATTAAAAGCGGTTTTCGAGGGCTCGGTAAAAAAATACCTGGCTTCTGTTGCCGGCCGGGGCATGGTCATGCGCAGCAAGCTTTTTAAACTCACAGGTATTTCGGAATCCCAGGTGCAGGACAAGTTGCGCGGTGTGCAAACCGGGGAAAATACGAACATTTCTTATGTGGCCATGCCCGGCGAGGTGCACGTGCGGGTAACCGGCCGGGGAGAAAACGAGCAGCAAGCGCAAAAACTGGTGGATGACTTGTCCGTGCAGGTAAGCGCAAGGATAGGCGGTTACGTTTTCGGCGTCAACGATGAAATGCTGGAACAAATGGTAGGAAGGCTGCTGGCCAGCCGTAGGTTGACCGTATCCGTGGCCGAATCATGTACCGGCGGCCTGGTGGCCAAGAGGTTGACGGATGTTCCCGGCAGTTCCCGGTATTTTCTGGGTGGGGTAGTTGCCTACAGTAATGAGGTAAAAATTAAACAGTTGGGAGTACCGCGGGAAGTCATAGCCCGGTTCGGGGCGGTCAGCGACGAAACCGCCAGGTTAATGGCGGAAGGCATCCGCCGGGTTACCGGCTCAGCCCTGGGACTGGGCATTACCGGCATTGCCGGGCCGGGTGGAGGCACGCCGGAAAAGCCGGTGGGCCTGGTGTACATTGCTTTGGCCGGTGACCGGCATACCAATTGCCGGCAGTATCGTTTTCCCGGCCAGCGGGACGGGGTGCGCTCCGGCGCCGCTAATGCTTCATTAAACATGTTGAGGCAGTTTATCCTGCAAGTGACATAATTAGAGGTTGACATTAACAGGTAAAATTTATAAAATTATATCGAACATTTGTTTTGTCAGGGAGGTATCCTGTGGTGACGGATAAGCAACGGGCGCTGGAAAACGCTATTTCCCATATCGAAAGGCAATTCGGCAAAGGATCCATTATGAAGCTGGGCGAGGCTTCGGCCAAAATAAGCGTGGAGGCTATACCCACCGGTTCCCTTTCCCTTGATATTGCCCTGGGCGTGGGGGGAGTGCCCCGGGGTAGGGTGGTGGAAATATTTGGGCCGGAATCTTCCGGTAAAACTACCGTGGCCTTGCACGTAATCGCCCAGGCGCAAAAGGCAGGCGGTACGGCGGCCTTTATTGATGCCGAGCATGCCCTGGACGCTAATTATGCCCGGAACATCGGCGTCGACATCGAAAACCTTTACGTGTCCCAACCGGACACCGGGGAACAGGCCCTGGAAATCGCCGAGCACTTGGTGCGCAGCGGGGCAATAGACGTGGTGGTTATTGACAGTGTTGCCGCGCTGGTTCCTCGGGCGGAGATTGAAGGAGAAATGGGTGACTCGCACGTGGGGCTGCAGGCGAGGTTAATGTCCCAGGCACTGCGCAAGTTAACAGGAGTAATAAGTAAGTCCCGCTGTACGGCTATTTTTATAAACCAGTTGCGGGAAAAAGTCGGGGTCATGTTCGGCAATCCAGAAACTACTCCCGGCGGGCGCGCGTTGAAATTTTATGCTTCTGTGCGCCTTGACGTGCGCAAAATTGAAAGTTTAAAACAGGGCACGGACATTATTGGTAACCGTACCCGGGTGAAAGTGGTCAAGAACAAGGTGGCGCCGCCTTTCAAACAAGCTGATTTTGACATTATGTATGGCACCGGCATATCCCGCGAGGGCTGTATCCTGGACGTGGCTGTGGACCTGGGCATTATTAGCAAAAGCGGTGCCTGGTATGCTTACCGGGATGAGCGGCTGGGCCAGGGCAGGGAAAATGTCAAGGAATTGCTAAAAGAACGCCCGGAATTGGCCGACGAGTTGGAAGCTGTATTGCGCGAGCGGGCCGGGTTACCCGCGTGGCAGGGTAAACAGCCGGAACCTGCAACGGAAAAAGTTGCCAAGGTGGAGTAATATTTGTCTTCGCGAAAAGCTTTGCAGAAAAGCTACCGGCTATTAGCCCTGCGCCCCAGGTCTGAATATGAGTTGAGATGCAAGTTGACACAGGCCGGGTTTACGTCGGAAGAGGCTGACGGTGCCATTGAGACATTAAAAAGACAAAATTTATTGGACGACGAAGCTTTTGCCGCCGGTTGGGTCAGATGGCGGTTGGCGACCAAGCCTGCGGGCAGGAACTACCTGCGGGCGGAATTGCAGCAAAAAGGCGTGGCCGGGCATGTTATCGAAAAGGCTTTACGCCAGTATGATATGAACCGGGAATTTGCGGCGGCGTTGGCTTTGGCGCAGAAAAAACTGGACCGCGCGAGCGCCGGGCTGACTTGGCGCAGGTTGGCCAGTTTTTTGCACCGCCGAGGTTTTTCTGCCGGCGTGATACACAAGGTCGGCTGCACGCTGGCTGGCGAGGGTCGTTTTCGTCGTTTGAGCCAATTGCGCAGTCCGCAAGCAAGCACAAATAGCCCGTTTCAGGGTAGCGGAAAAAACATTTTACCCCAACCCAATCCAGGAATTAAGCGAGTTTTTGAGACGGGCAGGCAGTGGATTGCCAAAATTGACCCCAGGGGAGGAAATTAGAGAGAAAAAGAGAAACAAAAAGAAAA
>CAJYBN010000064.1 GCA_913064925.1 uncultured Peptococcaceae bacterium | reverse complement strand
TTGCCTGTCCTCACCGCGGTGTAAAGTATTTCGGCCACGTCGTTGCGGTTGTATTTCGTTTCCGGGAAAGTGCTGGTACCCCTGTTGTATACCTGGTCCAGGCTTACGGCAGATTCTTGCGTCGCTTGCCCGCTGCCGATGATGATTCCCCGGGGGATGGCAATGTTTTTGCTAATATCGGCAAATACCTGCTGCAGCTTTTCTTCGGTTATTACTGCTGCCGGGCGGCAGTCCTTCACTATTACGCCAAGCTCGTTAACGGTATATTGAGGGCTTACGGGTACTACAACGCCCTTCATCCTAATGACGGCGTAATAGGTAATGACAAACTCCGGGGAATTGCCGAGGTTTAACAGCACCCGGTCCCCGGGTTCTACGCCCATGGCCAGCAGTCCGGTGGCCAACTGGTTGACCCGGGCGTCCAGCTGGGCATATGTGATTCTCCAGTTTTTAAATACAACGGCCTCCTGGCCGGGGGAAACCCTTGCTATTTCGGCAAGTCTCATCGGCAAGTTCATGGCGAAACCTCCTTATCGGCCGGGTGGTGACGATCCGTAACTTAAGGAATGTTATTAAATTCTCTCCCAACGGTGGAAATCCTTCTTTTTAATTTATATTAAAAACAGGGGTGCGTGTTTGACCGATCGGCCGGCAAAATTTACGGCTGGGGGACGGTTCTATTGCGCAAATTGTAGTGACAAGGTACAATATAATTAAAAAATGCATGGTAAACATTTTCTTGACAACACAACACTTGTGAAACGCTCGACGATGCTCCTTGCCCTTGGGGTCAAATAGACGAAATTTGGGCATTTGGCAGGTGCACGGTGCGGCGAGCGGGATTAATATGATTACAGGGGGTATGGAAAATGTCATGTGCTACTCATACGGGTGACAAATGCATGGTATGGTCTCCGTTTAACCTGCTGCAGTACATTGCTCAAGCGTGGGAGGGTTTTTTCCGTACCCCTGATCTGAGAAAGTCAGCCCGCATATGGCACGGCGATTTTTCCTACGCGCTGGTACCCAACACTTCCATCCGGAGCTTTCGTAATATGTCCCCTGTAACTTCCATTGCTGCCGGCGAGTGCTATGTCTGTATCTTTGATGACAGCCGGTACCAGGGGCAATACCAAATTATTGGGCCGGGAGAAAAGGTCCAGGTGGCAAATTGCGCTTCAGTGGTGGTAAGCACCAGGAAATTTTCCGTAGAACAGGTGCGCCGCAGCGCCAAGCCTCCCCAGGGATACTGGGAACTGGACGGGCCGGTTTACCTGATGAATTTTTCCGCCGCTTACCGGTACGCATAAAAAGAGCCCGGGGATTACTCCCCGGGCTTTGCTGGCGCAGCCGCCGGGTTAAGCTTCCACCTTTCTGGCGGCCTTGGTGGTGGTGATGCCCAGCCCGTCGAACAGGTAATAAAAGGCGAACCCGTACCAAATGGTATAAATGATGTAAAAGGACATGAGCAGAAACACTATTCCCTTGTAATCCGCTACGCTTTTAGCTGTGATTCCATAGTAGTTATAAGCGGGCTCCACGGCTTTTTTCACCAGGCTTTGCACGGCGGACGCCTCGGCAAACATTTTCTGCTTTTCCAGCTGTTTTTTCATGCTGTTCAGCGAGTTGTACCAGGCATAAGTGGCTTCCCGGCCGCTGAGGCCGTAGCTGCTGCGCAGTGTGTCGTCCCGGTTGTGATACATGGCATCGCAATCAACCAAGATGGCCTTGAATATAACGCCCAGGTCGCCTTTAATATTCACTTCCGTGCCCGTAACGTCCACCTGCGCTCCGGCGGTGCCGTACAGCTTGGCCCAGGTGGCAGCTTCTTCTCTGGTGGCGGCCGCCAGGTGGACGTCAATGGCGGTACCCGTCAGTTTACCCGCTTTTTCCATCTCCTCCGGGATGAAGTAAGCGGAACCTTTGGACAGGGAATTGAACATATCGTCCGCGTATTCCAGGCCGTTTCTGCCGCTCCCGAAAACAGGCGACATAATCAAGGCAAATACCGCCAGGAAGGAGAGCAGCAGAAGCAGGCCGAAAATAAATGTTTTCCTGTTGGTAATCATTTACCTTTTCACTCCTTTCCCGCCGCTGCCGCGGCTGCGGCTTCAGCCCGCAGGTGGGGGACGTTGCGGATAAAGGTAGCGATGATCCACAGGGCGAAAAGGCCCACCAGGGCGAAGAACACCACCACACCCGCCTGGGAAATAACTTTGGTTACCGGCGGTGCCAGGTTAATATAACCCATTTGCCGCAGCTTGTCGGGCAGGTCAAACAGCCTGTTGACAAAACCGGCCAAAATGGCCATGGCGTAAAAACCCCGGATTTGTCTACCGGGCACTACCTTGGTGGTGATGGCACCGATTTGGATGCCCAGCAGGGAACCGATCAGCATGCCCATGGCCAGGGTATAGAAAACGTAGCCGTAGATGGCGTATTGCGTTATGGAACCGTAACCGGCGGTAAAGATGATTTGCAAAATGTCTGTACCCACCGTGGTAAAAGAAGATACCCCCAGGCCGTAAACGAACATGGGGAAGGTGAGGAAACCTCCGCCCACGCCCATGATGGCTGCCACAAAACCAACGATGCCGCCGCAAGCGGCCACAAACAGGCCGGATATCTTCCTGCCGCCCGGGGTGAGGTCGTGATCAAAGCTGATCATGGGCGGAATTTTGACGGACTGCAGTTTTTTCGCTATGCCGGTTAAATCGCCGGTACTTTGCTGCGCGTCTTCTGCGCTTAAGGTTCTGGTCTTCTTGCTTTTCAAGTAATCGCTCATGGCGTACAGGCCGAGGAAACCGAGCATGAATACGTAAACCAAACTGATGATAAAGCCGCTGAGAACCGGGTTAAAGTTGAATATGGCCCGGTTTAACACGCCGCCGCCGGTGACGCCAAGGAACGAGCCGGCCAGGAAGGCGACGGCCAGCCCCACGTGTACGTTACCCAGCTTTTTGTGCATGGTGGTACCCATGATGGCCTTGGCAAAAATGTGAAACATGTCGGTGCCGACCGCCATTATCCCCTTGACGCCGAGGCTCATCAGCGCCGGGGTGATGATGAACCCGCCGCCGGCGCCGATGCAGCCCGTGATCAAGCCGGCGCACAAACCTACCAGGATGGACCCGTAGAAAGCGGTGGGCGAGAAAAACGACGGGCCGAAGGAAGACTTGCCGCCGATAAATCCGGGCAGGGCGAACCCGGCGTGGGCGATGGCGGGCAGCAAGACGGGTAGAAACATGATTAATAGTATGAGCAGTTTTTTGCGGTCTCTGATTATGACCCGGGAGGTTTCTATCTCCCATTGTGCATGGGCCCTTGCTGCTTGCATAAGACCCGTATACAGGCTTTTCATGTAACCAACCTCCTTTTAGCCTTCTTTAGGCGCTCAACCTTAATTGTGCTGCCGGGCGGGGCGGGCCCGTGGTAGTGACAAGGTTTGAGGGACCATGAATGCCAAATGGTTTGATTTTATTGACATAGAATGGTGAAATATTTCACAAACTTGGTGACAATTTTTCCTTGCCCGGTTAATCACCTCCTCTACGAGAGAATAACAATTAATCCCTACTCCCCACCAACAAATTGAATGTGCCTTAAATCACTAGCTTTGTGCGCTGCTGCAGCAATTGGAAAATTACTTATCTGATTACAGCATAATTTCATGTCACTACATTTGTCAATAGGGTTTGATAAACTTTTCACAAAAACTCGCCGGCCTGTATGCCGCGGCCGGCGAGGTAAAAAAGGGGGCGGGCGCTCACCCGCTTAAAAATTTTTACGCGTATTTGTACCCCGTGGCAAAGTGCCATTGGTACTTGGCTCCCGAAAGTTCCCAGAAAAAATCCGGCGGCCTGGCATTTTTGCGTATTGCGTTCACAGGCAATTTGCGCATTCCCACCACAATGGAACCGCAGGCCCCGGGGGTGATCTTTTCACCGGGGCCAATGATCATGTAGCTGCCCTGGTACCGCGGTTTGGTAAAAATGCAGACGTAGCACTCTCCCGCTTCAACTGAAGTAACCCGGGCCATATTGGTGAAATCAATGATGGCGGTATCGGGAAGCAAATCATAGCTGTATTCACCGTGAAAGATTTTGGCTCCCTTCGTTATGGCGCCTCTTCTGGCAAAGCCTTCCAGATATTGCCGCAGGCTGCCCAGCAGGTCGCGTGCCGCACCGGCCATGTCATAGTTTTTGCATTGCTCCGCCGTTGACGAGATGCCGGACATATTGATCCACCCTTGGGCATAATGGTGGAAAAAAAAATGCATGAGAACCCTGTGGAGAACTCATGCCAGGTGGGAGTGGTAAAAATGGGTCATAATCAGAAACTGCAAAATCAGTCCGCCCGTACCGGGTCCGCCTCACCCGGGTTTATCGGCGGCAAGTCTTCCTTCGGCCCCTCGCCCGGCCGCCTCTATGAACTGAAAAAGGCTGGCTAACAGTTACGTTAACCAGCCTATCGTTGTTCGATTCGGCGGTGCCGGGCAAATCCCTTTTAATTTGTTGAAATTATAACAATCATATTTGCCGCATGTCAAGGGGAAAAATAAAAAAAATAACAAAAAAGAAAAATTGTCACTACAAAAGTAGAGATTGTGAAATTATAGCCAACGCACTGATTTCACTGGCCGGGTAGATATGTTATTTTACTGCTATTTTATTTACAGCTCCCGCCGGTTGTATTATCATTTTTAATATAATATAAAAATAAAATTTTCAAAGAAAGAGAGATTATTTTGACAGGTGGGGGTGTATTTTATGTGTGCCAAGCGGGTGATGGATATTATGCGGCCGGTGGAGTATCCGGTTATTCCCGAAGACATGTCCCTGCGGGCCAGTTGGGAGGTTTTGTGCAGGTTTATTTTTTCTGCCCAGCAGAACTCGCACTGCAACCAGCCTTACCTGCTGGTCTGTAACGGCGATGACCAGTTGGTTGGGATGCTGGGCATGCGGGACATGTTAAAGATGTTTAACAAGCGAATCATGGCGGCAGTACAAAAAATACCCGGTTTTTACGAGGGTAACCTGCACGGCTATTTGCTCGAAAATTGCGAGTACCCGGTCAAGCAAATTACCAGCATGCCGGAAGAAATCATGCTCAAAAGCTGGGATTCCACTTATACCGCGCTGCGGTTGATGCTGAAATACCGCATGGATGTTTTGTCGGTGGTGAACATTTACCACAAGGCCATCGGTATGGTGCACAGCGATGATGTGTACCAAGATCTGGGGCTTAATCCCCGGTATCTCGATTACTGGCGGTTGATGGCGTGATGCGCGATTATTTACCCGCTCCCGGTGCGAAGTGCGCGGGCGGCCGGGTAATTTTTTTTGTTTAATTTTATTAATTACGGAAAAAAATTAAAAAGCATCTTGACGCAGCGCGGGAATGATGTTATATTGTGATATATATCACAAACAAAAATAAAAAAGCTGCTTTGTTTTGGTGGGGGAGGAATTGCTGGTGCCGTTGTCTTTAAATAACAGGGAAAAGCAGTTAATAAAATTTATCCGGGAACTGGGTTGGGGCGAGGTAAAGGTGCGTGTGGAAAACGGTACACCGGTTTTAATTTACGAAGCCATCAGGACTTTTAAACTGGAGGAACATCCTGCCGCCGGTTTCAGGTCGAAAAAAATCGACAGGCAGCTGGCCGACATAAAATAAGGCAGCGAACCTGAATTGATTAATTGGCGGAGGTGGGTAAATGTCATTTATTTTGGTGATTGATGATGACCGGGGAATGTGCTGGGCGCTGGAAAAGGCGCTTCATATGGAAGAGGAAGGCATCAAGGTATTAACGGCTACCAGCGGCGCGGAAGGGTTGAGCGTTTTTTCCTCCCGCCTGGACGATATCAAGCTGATTCTTTTGGATGTGAAGCTCAATGACGCCGACGGGTTGGACTTACTGCGGCAAATCAAGCAAAAGAGCGCGTCTATACCGGTTTTGATCATGACCGGGTACAGTTCCCTTTCCAAGGCGCTGGAGGCCATCGAAAGGGGAGCCGCCGGCTACCTGACCAAACCGCTCAACATGTCCGGTTTGCGTGAAACGGTGCGCAAAATGCTTATTGAAGGCGGTTACGCGAAAGAGGGCACTGGGTGCTGCGGGCGCGGCCGCGCGGTTTGCACGCGCGACTAGGCACCCGGCCGGGCGCAACAACCCAATAGCGGTGTAAAGCCGAATCGAACAACGATAGGCTGGCTAATCCCTGGTGATGCAGGGTTAGCCAGCCTATTGCTTTTCTTGCAGTGCCGGCACTTCCGGGTAGCGAAGTTCGTTTTATCACACAAACTCGAAGAGGGGTAAAACAGCTGGGCAAAAGGAGGAGAAAGCATGCCTCCGGATTCGGGAACAACCAAGTCGAGGTCCTTAACAAACCGGGAAAAACAATTGATTCTGTTTTTGCGCAAGCTGGACTGGGGAGAAGTCAAGGTACGGGTGGAAAAAGGCCAGCCGGTGCTGATAACCGAGGCCATCAGAACCTTAAAGCTGGATGAAGAGCCCGTAGCCAAGCTGGAGAAAAAAGATAACAAAAAGCTTACTTAAGGATAAAAAATGCCGGGGGGTGATGAAAATGATCAACGAGGCTTAATACCACGGTTGGCGATAAATCATGTGCACAAGGATAGCCTTTAACGGCCTTATAGTAAAATTTTCGGGGTGAAAAGGAGGTAGGTATTATGTCGGAAATGAGCATTGCCGCTGCCGAACAGCAGGTAAAGGTCGGTTCCTGGGCCTGGTGGACGGGTGTGCCGGGCAACAGGCCGCTGATCATGCTGCTGCTGGCGATATTTTTCATTACCATGGTGGTAATTCCCCCGCCCCAGAGCATGGTGGACTTAATGACCGAGGAAAAACCGCTGGGGGCCAGCCTGGAAAGCGGGACCACAACCTACGTGGATTCATACAACAAATTGATGAAGTCGGACCTTACGCCGGTGGAAGTGGCCCAGAAGGCCAAAGTTTGCGTGGCGCTGTTGTTCACGGTGGCGCTGCTGTGGGGCACCGAGGCCATTCCGCTGGGCGCTACGGACTTTCTGGTGGCCATCATATTGTACGTGTTTTCCATATTACCTTTGAATAAGATATCTCAGGCCTATTTCAAGGACGCGGTGTTCTTCATCGGCGGCGTGCTGTGCGTGGCCGCCGGGGTGTCTATCACCGGCCTGGACCGGCGCATCGGGTACCTGCTGCTGGGCAAGATCAAGGGCATCGGGGGTTTTTGTTTCATATTCTTCCCCCTGCTGGCTCTTGTGGCCGGGTTCTTCTCGGAACACGCGCTGGTGGCGCTGCTCTGCCCCATTTTGCTGCTGGTTTACGCGAACGGGTGCAAGAAAGCGGGCGTTAAAGCCGACCCCGCCCTGGCCTGCCTGCTCTTCCTGGGCATCTGTTTCGCCGCCAACGTGGGCGGTTCCGGGTCGCCGGCGGTGGGCGGCCGCAGCGCCATCATGGTGGGTTACTTCAGCGGCTACGGCCTGCCCATCAGCTTCGGCGAGTGGATGATGTACGGCCTGCCGGTGGTGCCGGTGCTGGCGCTGGCCATGGGAGCCTACATGTACCTGGTTTGCGGGCGCCGGATCAAGGCCTCCAACGTCAACATCGCCGGGGTTATGAAAGAGGCCGTTGAGGGCATCGGGCCCCTGCGGGGCAAGGAACTGCGCATGGCCGTCCTGTTTGCCGCCCTGGTGGTGCTGTGGGTCTTCTTCAGCGGCCGGTGGGGCCTAGGTGGAACCACCATCATCATCGTGGTGGCCATGCTGCTCTCCCGGGTGGTCACCTGGCAGGACCTCCAGCGGCGGGTGGCCATGGACGTGGTGCTGCTGTACGCGGCGGCCTGCGCCATGGGCACGGCGCTGAAAGCCACCGGCGGCGCACTGTGGTTGGCCCGCTCGTTCCTGGCCCTGCTGCCCGAGTCCTGGAGCGAGGGCAGTTTGATCCTGCTGGCCGTGAGCATATTTACCGTGATCATCACCAACTTCATGTCGGACGGCGCCACGGTGGGAGCCATCGGGCCGGTGGTGCTGCCCATGGCCCAGATCGGCGGCGTTCACCTCTGGAAGGTGGGCCTGGCCTGCTCCTTCAGCTCCTCCTACGCGCATGCCATGATTGTGGGAACGGTGAACAACGCCATTGCTTACGGGATGGCGCGGGACCCGGATACCGGAGAGCACCTGCTGTCGGTGTTCGACTTCATCAAGTACGGCATCCCGGCCATTATCATCTCCGTGGTTATACTCTGGGTAGTTTGCTTCTTTGGGTACTGGAACTTCCTCCCCTGGCCGGGCGTCAAGTAGTCGCCCCGGCGGGCACGGGAAACAATACGCCAAAATGCCCATCAATCCTCTCCCCGTAAACTCCCTGTTATGGAGAGCCCCAAAACAGGGCTCAAAGCCAGGGCAAAAAGAACCCTGGCTTTTTTTTGCGCAGCAAAAACCATAAAACTTTTTTACCACCTGAACGGGTGGGTAAAAAATCCCTGCGCCATAGGTAATTAGCGTTAAATGAAAAGGCTGCTGGCAAAAGTTTGCCAACAGCCTTGAGCCCCGAAAACGGTGTTTTGTTTTTGCCTTAAAAAGGTCCTGCTAGCTAATGAAGTAGGAACTCACCAGCAGCAGGATGCCGAACAGCGCTAAGCCCACTACGATCATGCGGATTTTACTCAACTGGCATCACATCCTTTTCCGTTAATGGTAAACGCACGGTGAACTCGCTTCCGCTTCCCGCCTGGCTGCGCACGTCGATGGCGCCGCCGTGGATTTCGATGATCCGCTTGCAAATGGCCAGGCCCAGCCCGCTCCCGCTGGCTTTTTTGGTGTAAAAGGGCTCAAAGATGTTAGGCAGGTCCTCGGGCGGAATGCCTTCTCCCGTATCGCGAACAGTGACTACAGCCTGCTCATTGCCGGCGCGGGTGTGCACGGTCAGCGTACCGTTTTGCCGCATGGCTTCGATGGCATTAAAGACGAGGTTGGTGAATACCTGCTTGATTTTTTCCCCGTTGCCCCGCACGTAGAGGGGAACAGCGGCGCAGCGGCACTCCAGTTTGATTCCGGCCTTGGCCAGCAGCGGCTCACTGGCATCGACTACGGACTTGATGATATCGTTTAGATTAATGATTTGCATGGGGCCGGGGTCAGGTCGGCCGAAGGCAAGCAGCTCGTTAATCAACTTGTTGTGCCGTTCCACTTCGCGCTCTATTCTGCGCACGTAGTCGGCCAGCTGCGGCAGGTCCCGGGTATTAAGTTCCATAGCCTGGGCAGTGGCCTGGATGACGCTGACCGGCGCCCGCAGCTCGTGCGCGATTTCAGTGATGGTGCGGCCCATGGCCAGCAAGTTTTCCGACCGCCTGTACTGGTCGAGTACTTGCTCCTTTTCCAGCAGTTCCCGGGCCATATCGTTGACGGCTGCGGCGATGTACCCCATTTCACCGGGCATTTCAGGCAGCTTGTTGTGCAGGTTTTTTTTCATTTCCGTGATGCCTTCCCTAATGATGCGGATGCCCCTGATAATACCCGTCACGGTCAGCAGTGCCACCGCCACCCCCAAGCCGAAAACGCCGAAAATGACGTAGCGCAGCACCAGCCGCACCCGTGAGCTCTGGGCGAAAATGGGATGCATCATTTGCTCCGCCCAAATGACGCCCACTGTGGCAGAATTAATTTTTAAGGGTACCAGGTGCTCCAGGAACTGGTCGTCGTAGGTTTTCCCCAGCCTGGTGATGGGCGTGCCGCCGGCCAGCACGGAGGATATGCCCGCCTCGGTTTCGCGGTATATGCGCTGCTCGCGTTCCTTTCTTTCCTCCGGCAGGCGTTTGCCGAATTCATGCAGGTAACCGTGAATGATGATGTCGCCCGTTTCCTTATCGTAATAACAAATGCGTACCCCCGGGTAGTGCTCGGTCAGGGGTGCAGCCACCTCGTTGAAAACTTCCGCCGGTGTGGTGCCGCGCGCAGCGTCGCCGGCGGTGCTAAGCTTACTCTGCACTTGCTGGCTTACGTGGTTTGTGATGCGGATTAGCTTTTTTTCCATCTCCTTGATGAGCACATCGTCCGTTTTGGCGGCGAAAAAAATGTCATAAAGCATGGCTGCCGCCGGGACCAGGAGGGCCAGCAGGATAACGATCAGCAGCTGCGTAGTTAAATTTTGCACGCGTAAAACAGGCATCGGATAGCCGCCCCTCTGGCTTTATTAATAGGTGTTTGGCTGTCCTGCGGCGTCAAAGGTGCGGGTTACCAGCAGCTGTGGGTACGGGCTGTACAGGTTGACCACGGCGGCCTTGCCGGAAAAGTTGAGCAGAAAATTGCCGCCGATATATTCGGCCAGTTTGCCGGCCGCGCTAGCCTTCAGGTTTGCGGCCTCAACGGTGATGTGCACGGCCCGGTCTTGCTCGTGCAGCTTGATGTCTGTGATGGTGCCGGGCTCACCCCGGCTGTTCCAGTATTCTTTAACCTTTTCCGCCCACTCCGCGTAAGCAGCGTGCCGTTTCTCGCCGGTTAGGACCTGCGCTGCCGCGTCGCCGCGTGCGGGCGCCCCGGTCCAATGCTGCTTGGCTTTGTCCGCCCAAACCGGCAGGGTAATTAATAAAATAAACAGTAAGGTATAAGTGGACCACTTGTTGCTGACCAGGCGCCGGTTGGCCGGGATGCGCGCGCCGGCGGTTTGGCGGCCGCCGTGCTTGCCAATTATGTTGAGTATATCGTTGATGTAAGTTTGCGTGACATCCAGGTTTACCTGGCCCGTTTTTGTGAGCAGCACCAGGCGGCACACCAGGTGGTCGGCGTTTTCCAACCGCGCGTCTCGGATGTCGGTGTAATCGAAGGCATCCAGCACTTCGCCGCGCCCAAATAGGCTGCCGGCGGCAATTATCACGCGCCTGTCCGTGAACAAGAGACGGCAGCTTTCGTTTTCCGCAAAACTGGCGGGCACTGCCCTGACAACGCGTTCCCCCTTTTGCAAAATTTTCTTGACGGGCGAGGGAATTTTCCCGAACAACGCTCCTCCCCCCTAAAATGACTGACTGCAGTTAATGTTACCAATATCACAAAGTCTTTATCATAATATAACATATCGTTAAATAAATCACAATCGCTGCCGGCCAAAAATATAGTGTCAAACGGCAGCGGTGATTTGTGTTAAAATTAGCAGTAGCAAGGGGGGAACAGGAGGGATAACATGTACATTGAACAAGGTCCCATCAGGCCGCCCAGCGAGGCGTCCAGCCTGCTCATCAGGGTGACCCGCAACTGCCCCTGGAATAAGTGTGCTTTTTGTGCCACTTACAAGGGGAAAAAGTTCAGCCGCCGGGCCCTGGAGGAAGTCATGCGGGACGTGGACACCGTGCATGACATCGCGCGGCAAATCAAGCTGCTGTCCTTTCAGCGGGGCTACGGGGGGCGGGTCAACGACAGCGTGGTGCGGGAGGCCGGCGCCCGCTACGGGCACCTGCATTACCACGTGGCGGCCTGGCTTTATTTCGGCGGCAAAACGGTTTTTCTGCAAGACGCCAATTCTTTAATACTAAAAGCCGCCGATTTGGCGCAAATTATTAAGTATATACGCAAAGTGTTTCCCTCGGTGGAAAGGGTTACCACTTACGCCCGGGCCAACACGGCAGCCAGGAAAACGGAAGAGGAACTGCAGGAGCTGCGCGAGGCCGGGCTGAGCAGAATACACATGGGCATGGAATCGGGCTGCGATGCCGTGCTGCAGGTGGTACAGAAGGGGATTACGGCGGCCGACCTGCTGGAGGCGGGCCGCAAGATAAGGAAGGCGGGCATATCGCTGTGCTGGTACATCATGCCCGGCTTGGGCGGCAGGGAGTATTCCCGGGAACACGCCCTGGACACGGCTGCCCTCATCAACCAGGTTAACCCGGACTATATACGCTTCCGCACGCTGTCGGTGCTGGAAAATACCCCGCTTTACGAAATGATGCGCAGCGGCCGGTTTACGCCGCTGGACGAGGACGAGATAGTGCGGGAGCAGCGGCTGCTCCTGGAATCGCTGCAGGGTGTCACCACTACCGTGGTCAGCGACCATATATTGAACCTGCTGCAGGAGCTGGAGGGTACCTTGCCCGGCGACCGGGATAAGCTGCTGGGTATCATCGACCGCTACCTGGCCCTGCCTCCCGGGGAAAAGGCCAACTACCAGCTGGGCAGAAGGGCCGGCATATACAGTTCCCTGGACGACATGCGCGACCCGGGCAGGTACAGTTACGTGCAAAGGCTGCTCAGCAGCATGGGCGGGCCGGAAAACCTGCAGCGGGAGCTGGCCAGGATCCGGCGGCAGTTCGTTTAGGCCGCGGCCGGCTTTTCGGGGCTGCATGAAAACGGAGGAATAAAATCGTGGAAGACAGGAACGAGGGTGACAAAAAAATCAGGATCGGCAGGCTGGCCGTCGATCCCGTTTTTTTGCTGGTTTTTTTGTTTTTCGCTGCCAGCTCGTTTTTACTGGCCTTTTTCCTTTGGCTGGCCGGGTAGGAGGTTTTGCGCCAGCAGTTGAACGGGATGCACCACTGGCATGCCGCCCATACCGGCCCGGTGCAGGGCGCGGCGCAGCTGCAGCATGCAAGAGGGGCAGGAAGTGGCCACGATGCCGGCTGCCGCTGCCCGGATGCTTTCCACCTTCCAGCCGGCGATGACGCCGCTGGTATGCGGGTGAGTGAGCATGAAGGAGCCCGCCCCGCCGCAGCAGCGGTCGGCCCCGTCCATTTCCACCAGCTCCAGCCCCGGCACGCGCGACAACAGCTCGCGGGGCTGGCGGGTGATGCCCAGGTAACGGCTGTGATGGCAGGGGTCGTGGTAGGTGACCCTGGCGCGGGCGGGGGACGCTGTTTGGCCCCGGGGCGGCAGGCGGTCCAGGTGCTGCAGCAGGAACTCGTTGACGTCCCGGACCTGCAGGCCGGGGTAGGCCGCCGCGTGCTCGCTGAGCATGCTGGCGCAGGAGGCGCAGTCGGTGATTACGGTGGTCACGCCGCTGTCCCGGAAGAAGTCTAAGTTGCGGCGGGCCAGGCGCGCGGCCATGTCCTCCCAGCCCATGGCCTGGAGGGGAATACCGCAGCAGGCCGGGCGGGAGGGAACCAGCGCCTGAAAGCCGGCGGCGTCCAGCAGCCGCAAGGTATCCCTGGCTACGCCCGGGAAAAGGTGCTGCGTGGCGCAGCCGATGAAGTAGCCCACGGCCGGCCGCGCGCCGGGGGGCGCCGCCTGAGAGGGGGCGCCGGCGCGGGCTCCGTTCCAGCGGCCGTCCCGCGGCTGCAGCAGCGGGCCGCGGCCGGCTGTCTCCGCCAGGCGCAGGCCCAGGCGCAGGGCCAGGCCGGTCAAGCGGCGGCTGGCCAGCGTCCCGGCCGCCAGCGCAGCCGGCCATTGCCCGCCCAGATCGGAAGAGCGTCGTGTAGGGAAAGAGTGTAGATCTCGGTG
>CAJYBN010000063.1 GCA_913064925.1 uncultured Peptococcaceae bacterium | reverse complement strand
GCCAGTTAACCAACCATTCTCGACCCAAAAGAATGGCATGGACGATAAGATCCTTTTCAACGTAGTGCTTTATGAGCGCCAGTTGACGGCGGAGCCCCTCAACGTCAATTACTCGCGCATCATCCGCTGCCAGAGGACGTAGCTCGCCGGTAAAGCGAGAAAGAACGTGCCTAAAAGGCTTAGCCCAGCGCGCCGCCTCCTGCTCCACCTGCCGTGCTAGGGTTTGCACCCTAGCCGCCGCCTCCAGGACATCAAGGGGGCGCAACAGCCATAGTGAGCGTGAAAACGTCCCAAGACATTGGGCCATGTTCTGAAGCCGGCGGGGAAGTTCCCCGTCTTCCCGTATACCGGCAAGCCACGGCCGGCGGTGAGCCTTCCTCAACAGATCGGCCAGTTTTTCCGCGTCACTCCTTACGGTGAAAGTTTCCACCGCCTGCAGCCATGCCAGCAAGTCTGCCAGCACGGTGAGATCAAATACGGGCGCACGCGATACCCCATCCGGTCCAGTCTCCCTGGCCTCGTATGCCCCGTAGACAATGCGCTCCAGCCGGACGCCCTTCGTCAGTCCGAGATAGCTAATCACGCCGAAAATCAAAAGCGGCAAAGATCGAAAGGCGTGCGTCACGTCAAGGATAACTCCAGCTCTCTCCGGCACGGCGTCAGACACAATGTCAAAGATCTGCCAGAGTTCTCCCTCGGTCCTGCCCAGGGGAATAGGCACCAGCTGGAGCCGGCCGCCAAGCTTCTGCCGAATCTTGTGGCAGTTTTCATGGCACTCAACCTCAGGCGTAACCATGAGCAGGAGTTTTTCCGGTTGAAAAAAAACATCTACGGCCAACGGGAAAAGGGCTGTGCAACAGGTTCGGGGTTCCTGCCCCGGGTGTATCCAGGAATATTCAATCTCCCTGTACGCAGTAGGGCCAATGGTGCTGAGCACTACAAGCATCGGACCATCTCCTTCCTCTGTTCGGTGCTATGTTACCTGCACACAACATCCATAGCCCTGGGAATTTTTCGCCCCCAGGCCAGCGTCAAGGGCCACCTGGAGGAGTTCCGGATCCCCGCTCAGATGATATTCGCCCATCCAGCCCTTGATGATAGTGTCCTTGTAACGGGTTATTTTTAAGTCCTTCTCCCTCACTTCCGCCGGGCGGATGGAAAAGCCGCCCGTCTCAGCCAGGCGCCCGTAAATGAGCAGGTGCTTTTTAGCCAGGTTGGCCCCGATAAGCTCCACAAAGCGGGGCTCAAAGGGGGAATAATAATAGGTATAGGAGCGCCCACTTTCCGATTTCGCTGTACTGTACATGACCACTGGAGAAAGCATGCGCACCCGGATGGAACTGGAGTTCACCCGGGGGCTGGCCGTGGCCATTTCCTTCACTTCCAATTGAGCGGCGCCCAAACGGATACAGCCCTGCCGCAGAAAACCGGTGCCCAACTCCTGCAGGATGAAGGGAATGGGAGAACAGATGACCAGGCGCAAAGGGGGTGTAAACACTATGATCCCGCCGGAACGGTCGAAGCGAACCGCCCTGCCCATCAAACGGGAAAAGGTGAAAAGCTTGAACCGCCTCTTTTCCAGGGTAAAGCCGTGTTCATGAAGATAGCTGCGCAGGACAGGGTTCTGCATTTGCCGGTAGATCAGACCCTGCAGGAGTGTTCCATAATGCACCGGCACCGCCACCGGTGCCGGTGCGTGAAAAAAAATAGTCAGCTGCATGGCATTAATTCCTCGCTCTCAATCCAAAGGCTCATTCTTCTTGTCTTTTGTGTTTTTAAAGCCAGCCCAGTTTTTAAGCACGGCCAGCCTCGGGTCGATATTATCAGCTTTATCCCGGTTGCTCTTTTTTCCCGACACCGTTTTACCGTTGGTTTTTCCGGGTTTCCCGGTGCCGCCGGTTTCCGGCCAGCTTTGTCTGCCGGCAGACACTCCTTTGCCCGGCTCACGCCCCGGAATCGCACCGCCAGGCAGGCCTGTAACTGGACCGGCTAATGCCCGGTGTAGCCGGGCGGCCCAACCGATTACGTAGGCCAATTCTTCAAAAGAAAGGTTCTTGAGCAACGGGTGCCTAACCTGACCGTTGCACACACCCAGCGCTTGCACAACCCCCCGGAATTGACCAGGCATACTGTGACGCGCCAGCGGGCTTTCCGGTAGTTTTTCGATAATAGCTAGCGCCTGGCGCAACCGGTCTTCCTTCGCCGGAGCGCGAGCAAATTCTCTAAAGATTTGGACTACCGTGCCTGTGGCGGTGCCGCCTGATTTCCGGTCGCCGGCCGGCCAAGCCGGCTCCCTGACAAGCTGGTAAGCCAGCTGCAAAAGGCGTTCTTTATCCTTAGCCATTAGGGGACGAACCTCCTTTTGCCCTTCTGTTAATACCCCTCCGCGCCCCACGCCGGACCCCGGCGCTTGCCGGAGAGAATCTCCCGCAGCAGGGCGACATTTTCGGCAACATCCGGGTCGTCGCGGCCATAGTTGCGCGCCAGTTCGACGGGGTCCAACCCCACCACTTTCGCCGGGAGATATTCCCGCGCGAACCAGCATACCTCCCGCAAGCAGAACCTAACCGTACCGAAGTATGCAGGTTTGCCATAACCGAGGCCCAGTCGGATCTCACCGTCCAGGCCGAGGGCAAAGCAAAGGAGGGCCAGTTCTTCCCGGTCCAGGTTATGGAAGGTTACCTCGCCCCGGAAGCGGTTGCCGGGCAAGATAACCTCGTGAGGCTGGTTTCCCTGGCGAGGCTCCCCCTGGAGGTAAAACTTGCGCCCGCGAAAGGCCGGGGTTGGTAACCGGCCCATTAAATCCTCCCGCCAGTGCAACCACTCCTCCTTGGTACAGTCAAAACAGTGTGCCGGTCCGCCACAGTTTACGACTCTGTAAAACTGGCAGTAATAAAGGCGCTCGTTTCCACAACCCCGGTTTTCCCGGGGAAAGTTTTTAAACGGTTGTTCCAGTGGGGGCAGCTTGTCCACAACCGGTTTCGTCTCGTTGCAGGGCGTGAATTCACCGAAAACTACCCGTCCCCGGTAACCTTTTTTCCCCTGCACAAAACCGAAAAGCCGGCAGGTGATGCAGGCGGCCTTTTCGCTGCACTGCTTTCGCACTCCATGTGGAAATGCGCCTTCCAATCTTGAACAGTCTTTAGCGGGGGAATGGGCCAGGCAACTCCGGGAAGCCGCCTCGGCTAGGCTCCTTACCACACCTTTTAAGGAAGAACCCGGTATGACCGGCACCTGATTTCGGCGCACAAAGGCACGAACAATCTCTCCCCCCTCGAGCCGGTAGGAACCGCTGCCAATATCCAACGGGGTGACCGTCTCCAACTCCAAAACCAACCGTCCGGTCAGCCGGTGGATGTCGATCAGGTTATGGGGCACAACTTCCCGCCGGTCTTCCGGGCGTACCGCCAGGATGGGCACAAAATCGTAAGGCTTGTCTCGTAACAGTGTTCCGGTTCCTTTAGCCACCGTGTTTCATCCCCTTTTGGAGCACTTCCCTTTGTTTACGATATAACTTCTTCAGGGTTTCCGCCAAATCAACTTTAAGGGTCTGGAGCCATTTAACACCTTCGCGGGCAGCTTCCCAGCAGTAGCCCCTGTTGGTGTATACGTATCCATCTACCGGAACAATATCGTCATGCTCATACCCGCGCAGTATTTCCGCAGGTTGTTCGCGACGGTAATCCCGTACCAATACCCGCGCGTTTTCCACCCGCACCCGGCCGTAGCCCCGGGTAGTGCTGCCTCCCAGCAGGATAAAACCATCGTCCAGGTCCTGAAGCAGCGCTCCCAGCAGTTTCAACTGCCAAACCGCGAAATTGGTCAGGCTGATCTCGGCGGCAAAGGTCCCCTCTTCGACCACCTCCGGGTTGAAAAGCGCCCTTCCCTGCGTTGCGCCGGTGATCCGGTTGATGGCCACGTGGTTCCGTTCGTTTAATTGCAAGGGCTTACCCTCCACCGGAAAGGCGTCGGCACAGCGCAGGCGTCCCGCCAGGTAGGTCTGCCCGAAAAGCTGGGTTACGGGGTCCGACGCATAATAACGGTCATAACCCGACCTGTCTTTCATTTCCCTCTCTGTTTCGCGCTGCCGCTGAAACGGGTCGGGGATGACCGTCCCGTCCGGCGCCAGCGCCCGGACGACCTGTTCCGCGCGGCTGCGCAGAACACCTTTGAGACTAGAACCGGGGATGAAGGGCACTTCCTTCCCATTCCGCCAGGCACGGATAAAACGCATGTCCGGCTGCAGGGGATCGAGTCCCGGCTGGTCAGGCCCCTTGATTAAAAGCGGCCCGGCGGTATGCAACCAGAAATAAACGCGCGCCTCGTTATGCAGGTTCTTAAACATCCTCCGCACCCCCCAAAACCAGCCCCGCTTCGCGGCAGGCGCTTTCTAGGTCCAACGGGGCCAACCCGCTCCAACCACGGGCCAGGAATTCCCGCAGGTTGGCTGAGGTAACCGAAGTCACTTGCGTGTTCTCCAGCCGCACCCGGCCCAGGCCACGTCCGGTGCAGCCGCCCAGGGACAACTCCCCCCGGGTAAAGGGCAGCAGCGTCAGAAGTATATCTCGCCATTCTTCATCGCCGGCATTTTCCACCACGGCCTCGAAAATAAAAACCGTTCCGGCCGGCACCGCCTCGGTCTCATACTTCCGGTTCGGATAAGCGGTGCGCGTGTCCCGGTCGATGGCGACGCCGGGGCGTACCTCGCAGAACCCCGGCCAGGTGGAGCCATCCGGGAGCAGATCCCTGACCCGCAAACGGCCGGCAAAGTGAGGGCTGCCGAAGATGCGACAGGCCGGACATAGCCTGGTGTAAATTTCCTCGGCCAGCCGCCGGGTGTCTTTATGCTCTTTTTTGAGTTCTTTCACCTCTTCTCTGGACAGGCACGAGGCGCTCAGCGGATCACAGCACCCGCGGTCCCCGTTTTCGCGTTGCCCCAGAACCTGCTCGGCAAAGCTCCGCCACACCCCTTTGAAAGATGACCCCGGGATGAAGGGCCGCCCGTAAGCATCGCGGATAACCGGGTTGTCGACGGCGGTGGGGTCGGGCGCGGCCTCCCCGCTCCCGATGCGCAACGGGGTTAATGTCACCAAGCGCCCGGTGATGCGCCGTCGGTTATGGAAGGTGTCGTAGAGAAAGCTAACGGCTGCCGCCATCGCGATCACCCCCGGCATGCCGGTTTTTGCCCCGCTTTTTTTCTTTTAAAAGGTAATCCAGATACTTGACCCGCCAGCTTAAATACCCGAAGAAATGAGCCAGGCATAGAAGAACAAAACGATTATCGCCGGTGCGGTTGCTCTCCTTTAGCTTGTCCTCTGCCAGTTTCTCAATTTCCTCAATTTCCTTGATAAGGGCACTGCCAAAAGGTTCTCCGTTGATTGGTGCCGTCCAGTTTCGCCCACTGGAGTCGCGACCCATCTGGTATTCGATAAAGGCCCTGATTTCCAGGGGTGTTGCGGCCATTTGGGCCATTACAGCCAGTTTTTTGAACTGGTTGTCCCCAATGTCTTTAGGTTTGGATCTGTCTTCCCGCAGAAAACCGGCTGCCCTTCTCGCCAGTTCTTCCTTCAGTTCATCCAGATCTTTTTTCCTGGCCCGCTCGAGTTCAAAATCCGACGCCTGTAATTCATTAACCTTCATCGATTACCCCCCCAGTATTCCAGTGAAACTCGTCGCAAACGCGCAACGCACCGTAACCGTCCTCGGTCTTCAAACCCGCGCCATGCTTTTCGAGGTGGAAAAGGGCCTGCAGGACTTCATCATTTAACGCGCCGCGCAACCGGCATAGGAAAACGCTTCCGGCGGCGATGTGTAGCGCCGCTCTTTGCCGCCCGTCACCATTTACTGCCGTGCAGTACCCGCCGTAAACCTTGAAATCGGCAACGACTTTGGTGACTTCCACACCGGACCCGGCCGACCGCAGCGAAGGTGGAAGAACGGTCTGCGCCACTTCCTGCTGCAGGTTGCGCGTGGGAACCCGTCCTGTTGCCGGCGCCAGTTCCCTGGCCGGCAATACGTCTGACAGCAGGGTAAGAGAAAAACAGGTATCTCCCGGTTCTGCCCGGCCCAATTGCCGGATTACTTTTTGAAACTTTTCAATGCGTTGTTTCATGTTATCCAGGCCGGGCTCGTCAGCCGGTTCCAAACGGACGGCAACCCGCCCCAGCCCCACAGTGGTTTTCGCCCCAAGGCGCAGTTCAAAGTTATAGGGAATGGTTTCGGCACCGGGAACGTCCAGCCAGCCCCGGAAGGTTTGGCCCGCGTCCAAAACGCGGAGAGCGTAAAGCTGGCGGTCCAAGGCCACGCCGCGGCAAGAATCAACAGCCAGGCGCATTACAAGGCGCCGGTTTACCGTTACTTGCCGGCATTCATCGTCCAGGTAGCCTGAAGCTCGCTCGGAGCGATCTCCACACTCAGGGCAAGGGGATAGCCCCTGCGCGAGCAGGGTGTCGAAGGTGGGATGGTCGGCATTAAATTTGCAACGGTAAGCAGTGAGCGGCACCACCCGTCCTCCGTCCTTATATAAGTGGCTGAACCGCAAGCGGTCGAATGAAGCGCAAAGACCGCGCCACATGCAGGCGGCGCATTCCGGCCCGTCGGCAAAGCGCACCCAGTGATATCCCCTTGCTTCCGTATAATGGAGGCAACTCTCGGTAATCGCCCGCGCCAGGGCGGCCCGCAACACCCCGCCGGGTATGAAGTCGCGGGAAGGGAGAAAAAAGGCTGAAGGCTCGCGCCGGTCACCGACCAGGGTGGGCGCCTTCAACTCCAGGGTTACCTCGTACCGCATTTTCCGCTTTCCTCCTCTACAACCCGGGCCCTGAACCAGCCCAACCCTCTGCTCTTGCCGAATCCAAGGGCGTAGTTAAAAGCAAAGGCGTCTTTGAGTGCCGCCACAACTGTATGCCTTTTTTCCTCCGGAACCCATCCCCATATTTGGCCCTCAAAAACCACGTTTTTACCTCCAACTGTTTCCACGGTATAAAGAGCGTTGTCACGGGCCACCCGCCGGTAGCGATCCACGGCGATGCCGTGGCGCACGCCGGCAAAACGGTCGATATTTTTATCAGCCGGCCGGGCGTCCTCAAAGTAAAGATGTCCCCGGCGGTTACCCTTTTGACCAAAAATCAAGCAAACCAGACAAGTACAGGCCCCGGGTTCCCGGCAAACCTCCTGCGGGCCATAGACATGAGCCCGGGCCAGGGCGGTGACTGCCGCCCGAAGGCGTCCCTTAATGGTTGAACCGGGAATAACCGGACAATCACCCTCACGATAAAGATATTTGTCCAGAAAGCCGCGACCGCCCGTTCCTGTTCCTACATGCACCGGTGTAAAAAACTCGAGCCGGTAGGTAAGACACACTTTCGCTTGGCTCACCGGACATCACCCCCAGCGCCGACATAGTTCCAGAGCTCCACCACGTCCAGCCACGGACAGTAGTACCGATCTTCTCCGCATTCCTGCCTGCTCAAAAACATCTCAGGTTCACCAGAAACCCCCGTAAAAATCTCCCAGGACTTTTTTAGCGTCTCGCGCTGGTCTTCATTCAGGCGGGCATATTGATAGCGGAAAAAGAGTTCCGCCACCTGCCTGCCGTACCGCTCCGCCGCCGCCCGCAAACCGTAAAACCAGCTCCGGCCAGGCGCCCCGGATGACGGAGCCGTTTGAAGCCGGTTGATCGCGTCCATAAAGTTTCGCGCCTCGGTAAAGGTGTAAGGCCGCAACGTCAGGATAATTTTCCCCTCTCCCGCATTCCCGTCGCCCCCTCGTTTATCAGGTTGTAAGTGCGTACGTTCTTTCTTCTCCAAAGTACTTTTGCGGTAAGCGGCGATGTGGTCCTGATGGGTGGCATAGGAGGACAGCACAGCTATGTCCATAGTGCCTTCCCGGGCCATTTTACCGGCCTCGTAGGTACGCTTTTTCGCTTCTTTGAGAAGCGCTTGAGCCATCTCGAAGAGATACCGCACCGGCGTCTTGGCCCCGGCGATAACCACTCCCAGGGAAAGTGTGGGGCCGGCCCCATCGATCGAGAGGTTTTCAAACAAACGGTCAAAATACTTTCCGGCTGTAACGGCCAGGGGCAGTGCCGCCCGGGCCGGAACGAGCAGGAAAATGTCATCTCCACCCAAGGCGATGATTTCCACCGCCCGCCCTTCCAGCAACTCCTGGTTTTCCTTAAGGGCCGTATAAACAGCCGTGCAAGCTGCGCTTTCACTATACTGGCTCAATAAGCGCAGCCCCGCAGGAGATTCGCAGCGGCCAAAAAGGGAACCGAAGTTGTTTCCATCGGCATAAATAACTGCGATTTCGTTGTTGTCGTCGGCGATATTGCCAATCTCTTCAGCAAACCGGATAGAAGCGTTTACTTCCCGCGCCTGCCAGAACTGCCGGTATTCATCAAGGAAAACAGACCTCCTGGCAGCCTGTCCCACCAGGTGTTTCCGCAAACAAGAGGCGCAGAAATTATGTCTTTCATCTTCGTACCGCCACTCCTTGAAAGCCGGGCGCACGCCGCACGAGTCGCAAAAATCTTTCGTATTCTCCGGCAAAAGGTGTGGTTCCGCCGCCAGGGTGAGCTTTTGATCACTGTACAGGTCGATTTTACCTTCGGTTGCATCCCATGCCGGCACCAGCACACTGCGGCGACCGGTCATTTCCCCGGCCAAACGGCCCCGCAAATCGCTGAATTTTTGCGCAAGTTCTGAAACCGTTACCGTTTGCGACACCCCGACGGCGCGAGCCGTAAGGCAAACCTCCCGGTGAAGGCGTTCAACCTCACCCGCCACGCGATTACCATATCCCTCCGGCACTGCCGCAAATAAGTGCCCGCCGCCGGCGTAAATAATTGACTCCGTGGTCATTTGGGGCAGTTCGTCAAACATCCGGACGTAACGGCGGCGGTTGATGTCATCGAGGAGCACGCTGGCGCCGCGAATTTCGCCGATGCGGTTTGTTTCCAGGTAATATTCCTTAATTTTAAAAGCCCCGCCTTCAACCAGGTCCATTTTCCATTGCCCCGATTCTTGCCATGTCTCAACCTCATCTGGGTACCCGGCCAGCCATGCTGCCGTCTCGTAAAACGGTTGGAGGGTGTCCGGAATTGATTTTAAATTACTCAACTTCTTTTGCGGCGCAAAAGCACTGCTTCCCTCAAGGAGGCTGGTCAGGCGAAGAGCCGGCCATTCTGCCGCCGGAATCCGATCACCCGCCAGGGCATAGAACAAACCCGTTCTCAACAACAAAAAATCTGCCAGGCGCACACACGGCTTCCCTTCACCACGCAGCCAGCCGGCCGGCAACCTGTTTCCGGCCGGCCTTGCATGGTTCCGGCCGGGGTGGGGCAACTCGGGCCAGAGAGCCGCCAGCGGGACATGGCATATGGCCGCACTGTCCGTGTCCCCCGGCTCGGTAGTAATTAAGCCCTTTTTCTTGAGCCACAGCTTCCTTTCAAAGATGTCGCGCCGGGCAAAGAAGTCCGACAGGTCCTTGGCGGCGCCGGCAGTTCCATTCTTTTCAAGCAGAAGCATGGCCAGGGCCAACCCCTGGCGGGTGATATCGTTTGCTATGTCAGCATCGAGATAATATTGCGTACCCGTTACCGGGTGCGCCCAGAGAATCGCCCTCGGGGGTATGCCGTCTTCTATTAGCGGGCTGCTTAAAGGTTCACAAACATCTTTTAACCAGTTAATAAACGACAAGCTTCTACCACCTCCGTCACTTACCTGCATTAAGAGCTTTTCAAATGCAACACCACCCGTCACCGCTTCCCCCGGGCCCGCTCGCGGATGGCCTGGAGGTTTAAAATTTCTATCACTTTAAAACGGGTCGCCACACTTCCGGTCTCCGGCGCCAGGCGTAAAACGGGCGGGAAGTGGCCCATGCGCCCGTGCACCAGAGCCAGGACCACAGCGGCACTGTAGTTCAAGGATGGCAGGTTGATCAGCAACGGTTCGGTTTGCCATTCCCGGGAGCTGAGGCCCAGATCGTCAAGCCGGGAGGCGATCTGGGGTTCCAGGGGGCTTTGCATGTCGATCTGGCTGGGCACTTCGATGACTTCTGATACCGCACACCCGGCCAGGGTTTCAATTTCCCGCAGATTTTGGTCCGTCAAGGGATGGGCGAAATTAATAATCCTCATCTTGTTTCACTTCCTCCACCAGAGCAAAATATGGAGCAAACTCGGCGATCAGTTTATGGCGATCCACATTGCCGGCTGGATAACCCAGCCAGTCCCGCAGTTTTTCGTAAACCCCGCGGAGCTGGTTGGCCACCGTTTGCTCCCGCTTGAAAAGGGCGGCGGCAATGGCAGCGTTATCCAGACCACGGCAGACCAGGCGCACCACCTCCCTTTCAGCGCGGGTCAACCAGCGTTCAATGAACTCCCGCCGCCGTTTTATTTGGGTTGATCGGCTGAGTTTTTCGTACCAGGCCACCACCTCGGCGGGGTCATTCATCTCGGCCACGGTCTGCATCAATGTCCCGGCTTCACTCCAGCGCAGGACGGGTACGGACACCAGCCAGACCTTTTCCCCGGGAGAAAGGTGCAGCCGGCGTTCGGCACCGGGCTGCCATCCTTCCGTAATCAAGTGCCAGACACGATCCTCCGGCCCGAAAAGAAGCTGGGCAACCACCATGCCCATTATCCCCATGACCTTGCGGCCGCCGGATATACAAAGATGCACAATGCCTCCCGCCTGGCGGGCGCGGCGAATTTCCACATACAGTGTGCGCAGAAGACCCCGCAGGTCCTTGCCGGTTCGGAAATCCCCCACCCGCCCATCCGTGGAAGTAACGGGAACGGTCCGCAGTCGAATACCCGGGTAGACCGCCCTTTGAAACTCTCCCTCAATGATTCTTAAGGCTTCCCGCACCCCGGGGTTTTCCGTGTAGATTACCGCTACTTCATTGATTGTTTCACCGCTGGATAACAGGTGGTCCAGCGTGATGGTCACCACCTGGGGTTCCACACCCAGGGTGGCGATCAATACACCGGCACGGCGGTTGCACTTTCCCGCAAGGCCGGAGGGGTAACCCATATAATCACCTTCCCGCTCTTTAAGTCCAATTCCCGGCCGTTACGGGTATTCACAGAATTCTGAGAAACGCCTCCGGACAGCGGGCTCTATCTTCACCCTACACCGAAACGACCGGCACAACCAGAGCTGCGGCTTACTAATTTATCTGGTAATCTTCTACTATATTTACTTTTTAGACTTCATTTCTGGTGTTCTTTGCCAGGATTTATCACTTGTTATTCGACATATGTCCGTATAGTCCTGCCAAAAATATGACAAATGTTCCATCAAATTATATAAACTGGCACTTTTCACCATTAAAAGGCCCTTTAAAAGAGGTCTTGCCAGGCCGCTCATATTAGCAGAACCGGTTACAGTCCGGACAATCGGTGGCACGGAAGGCTCCCCCATCCGCCGGGTATAGTGTTAGTGCCTCCCGGGAAGTGGAAACAGTTGCAGGTTTCTTTACGCACGCCCACCAACCCTACTGGCTACCGCTCATGCCGGGCGCACATGCGACACAAAAAACCGGCACGTCTTTGTGCCGGTTTTTTTGCTTAGCCGGTGGTAAAGAATTTTATTCCTGTTTCAATTATCATCATAACGGGCTCATCCGGGCCGGGCGTAGCAGTAGAGGCATCCCGAACGGCAGGTCATACTGTACCAGCCGATATCCACGCTGTGGGTACAGCCGCACAGGGGACGCTGGCCCGCGGCCTTGTCCGCCCGGCAGGGCAGCTTTGCCGGGTGCAGGCGCGCTAAGAGCTCCCCGTCAATGCACTTTGAAGGCGGAAAACCGGGCACGGCACAGGTGTGCAGGGCGGCGCTCTCGCCGGCGGCGCTTTGTGCCAGGCCGCGGATCACCCTCCGCCGGTCCTGCTGGCTCAGCGGGACAATTTCAAACCCGTGTTTTTTCAACCGGGCCGTCACCTTGGGGTATGTTTCCATGAAGGAGGTAGAAAACACGGCGATGCCCAGCCTGGCGGCCTGCCTGATGATTGTTTCAGCTGCGGTTATGTTTGTAAGTATTTTGCCTTGGCGGCACAGCACCACCAAGGGGTCCGGCCTGACCCGCACACGCGCGGGAGAACCGACAAATTCCGCCAGCGCGGCCAGAGCGCCCAGCGCTTCCTGGGGCCGGGGGACGTTAGGTTCCAGTTCAGTACCCCCCAAGCCGGTGATGGTTATGTGGCAGTAAACCTGATCGTAGCGGGACAGCACGTCCCTGTACGGGCGGCTTACCAGAGTTTCGGGAAACTTGGTCCACACCACCAGGGTATGTACTTTCTCCGGCGGGTAGCGCCTTTCCAGCACCGGGATCAGCTTGTCGTGGTGCCAGTGGGGATCGGTCCGCCTGGACATGCTGACGACCGTTTTTATCATAGCGCCGAAACAACCCCCTTGCCTTGTGCCCGTCATTTAAGCGTCCGGGGAACGCTCCTTCATATGTAAGTGAGAAAGCGGCGCCCGCAAAAATGTGGTATATTGTAAATATACATGATATTGATTTCCTTGGCGAGGTGATACAGGTGGCCCACAAGCGCGTTTTTATATCCGGACTGGTGCAGGGCGTTTATTACCGTGATTACACCAGGCGGGAGGCGGAGAAACTTGGCATCCGGGGCTGGGTGCGCAACCTGCCCGACGGCCGCGTGGAGGCCGTTTTTGCCGGCCTGGACGAAGCGGTGGAACAAATGATTACCTGGTGCCGGCGCGGATCACCGCGCGCCCGGGTCACCGGCGTGGAGGTCAGGGACGAACCCGGGGAGGCCAATTACACCGGCTTTCAAATTACAGGTTAAGACTTCCGGCCCCAGCCGGTGTCGGCACGGCCAGACAAAAGAAATGGTTGTTGCGGAGGTGAAAATCCTTGCCAAACTTGCCCACGCTGCTGGTACAGAAAAACCCAAGCCAAAACGCGGGCGATAACGCCGCGGTAGCGGAAATAGAAATTATCGCCATCGCCGTTTACGACAAGGGAGTAGAAGTGCCGCTGCCGGTATCCATGCAGCGGGTATTCGCGGGGGACCGGCAGTTCAAGTTTCCCAGTGAAATAACCACCGGAGTTGCGAAAACCAGGGTGGTTTACCGCTACACGCTGCAGCAGTGGCGGGAACTGCTAGCCTCCCTGGCGTCGCCTTGCGCTCCCGCCGGCCTGAAACAACTCATGATTCCCATGCTGCTGTATTTAAAAAAAGAATTTCCGAACTTTTTCCAGGATGTGGCATATGACGAGGAATTTGACGAGGAACTGTACGCCGAAGTAGTCATTGGTGCCGGGTGTTGAAAGGTTGAAAGTTTGTATGATATGAGAAGCAGTTTCCGCGCTAGTATTAAAACCCCCGGTACACGCAAAGCAACATATCAATTTCTTTTCTCAGCCAAGGTCCATATCCGGGTAACAAGGTCCATATCCGGGTAATAAATACAAATCCCATTTAGCTTCATCATCCGGATCTTGCCTGGCCAG
>CAJYBN010000062.1 GCA_913064925.1 uncultured Peptococcaceae bacterium | reverse complement strand
CGGCCATTGCCCGCCCGCCGGGGTGGAGCGGCGGCGGGCGGCGGTGACGATGCCGGGCACGTCGATACCCGCAGGGCACTCCGCGGTGCAGGCGCGGCAGAGCAAGCACAAGGACAGGTGCCTGCGCGCTTCCCGGGACGGGGCAATCTCTCCGCCGGCCAGCAGGCCGGACAGGAACACGTTGCCCCGCGGCGCGGCGCCTTCTTGGCCGGACGCCTGGAAAACCGGGCATACCGAGCGGCACTGCCCGCAGCGCACGCATTGTTTCACCAGTTCGTGTAACTTGTCGGTATTTGGCAAGGCTGTCAGCTCCGGTGCTGGGTAATTGGTTGTGATTGGGCCGGTTTCGTTCCGGCGCCCGCGTTTTTCGGCCGGGGAAAAATCTTGCCCGGGTTCATGATACCCTCGGGGTCGAGGATATTTTTTATTTGGCGCATTACCGCCAGGGATTTGCCCAGTTCTTCCGCCGAGTAATCCGAGCGGGCGACGCCAACGCCGTGTTCTCCGGTGGTAACGCCGCCGCATTCAATCGCCGCCCGGTGGATGGCGTCCACCAGGCGGCCGGCCGCCGCCAGTTCCGCTTCGCTGTCGGGGTTTACTATGACGGCGGTATGGATGTTGCCGTCGCCGATGTGCCCGTAGGTAACTGCCGGTATGCCGTATTGGCTGCTCAATGCGCGAATCTTCTCCAGCATGGCGGCCACCCGGTTGAGGGGGACGCTGACGTCCTCCCCCGCGAATATGCGGGTGCCGCCGGGCCGCAGCTTGGCGGCGGCGGCCGCCACCACGCCCCGGCCCTGCCATAGTTCTGCCATCCGCTGCGGGTCGGTGGACCACTCCACGGCGGCGGCCCGCCGGGCGGCTATGGTGGATATTTCCCGGCCCTCCCACTCCACCGAGGCCGGGTTGCCGTCCACCTCGAACAGCAGGATGGCCCGGGCGTCGGGCAGGTTGATTTCCGGCCGGTACAGGTTGACGGCCTTGATGGCCGACTCATCCAGTATTTCAATGCCGGACGGCATGATGCCCGCCCGGTACACCTCCAGCACCGTCTGCGGCGCCTGGTCCAGTTCCCGGTAAACGGCCATGACGATGCCCCGGGCGGCGGGGCGGGGCCAAAGGCGGAGGCGGATCTTGGTGATTACCCCCAGGGTGCCTTCCGAGCCTACGAAAAGCTTGGTCAGGTTGTATCCCGTCACGTTCTTGATGGCCCGGCATTGGGGCCCGCCGGTAGTGATTACCCGCCCGTCCGGCAATACCACCTCCAGGCCGAGAACGTATTGCTCGGTGGTGCCGTACTTGACGGCCCGCAGCCCGCTGGAGTTGTTGGCCACCATGCCGCCCAGGGTGCACATGCGGGTGCTGCCGGGGTCCGGGGGAAAAAATAAATTGTACTTAGCCAGGTATTTATTTAACTCGGCGTGAACTACTCCCGGGCGGACAAAGGCCTGCATGTTTTCCGCATCAACTTCTTCGATGTCGTTCCAGAAAGAGAGGTCCATGACAATACCGCCTTGCACGGGAACACTGCCGCCGGCGGCGCCCGATCCCGCCCCCCTGGGCGTAACGGGGATGCGGTTAGCGAAGGCAATTTTCATAACGGCCGCTACTTCCTCCACCGAGCGGGGCAGCACCACCGCATCGGGAAAATAATGGTTTTGCCTGGCGAAAAAGGAGCAGTCGTAGGAATAATAGGCGCGGTCCAGTTCACCGAGCAGTACCCGGTCGCCCATAATCCGCGTTAATTCTTTGGCTATGCGGGGTTGCAGCAAATGCACATCACTCCCGGAAGGCATTGTTTATGGAAATTATTAGCGGCATGCGGCCAGCGAATATTTGCAGCGCGTATTGATTGATTCCGCATGCAACCGTTTTCTCGGCCTGTACTATCCCCTTGTATTATACTGTTGCGGCACCCTTGTGACCAGATAAAAAAGTGCATTTTGCCCAGTGAAAAATTGCCGGGGATATTTTGGGAACGGCTGTGAGTAGACACCGGCTCTTACCCTGCAAAATGCTTCAACTGGCAAAACGATAACATCAAAGTAGGATAAGAAACAGAATACTGGCAGGATATCCCTCGGCCGCACAGAATTATTATAATAGTAAAAAGATTATAATAATTAGGGCGTTGTTTGCAAAAAGATGGTAATTTTTCAGTAAAACAGTAGAATGAAAGGGGTTGTTTAGGTTATGGATATTTTGGAAGCTGTGCGAACCAGAAAAAGTATCAGGGGTTATAAAAAAGATCTGGTTTCAAAGGAAGTCATCAAGGAAATATTGGAAATAGCTACGCGATCGCCGTCCGCATTGAATACTCAACCTTGGGAATTTACCGTTGTTACCGGGGAGGTGCTCGACAACATTAGAAAAGCCAATGTTGAAGCATTAATGTCCGGCAAAACACCGAGTATGAACTTCGAGAGCTATAAAGGAATTTACAAGCAGCGCCAGGTTGACCTTGCCAAGCAAATATTTAAACTAATGGGCATTGCAAGGGAAGACAGCGCGAAAAGAGCGGAATGGATGCAAAGGGGTTTTCGCTTTTTTGATGCACCGGCCGCAATTATTATTTCCATGGATGAGTCTTTGGAAGGAACGCTGGCACTATTTGATATCGGTGCTGTTGCGCAGACCATCTGTTTGGTGGCCATGAACTATGGCCTTGGCACGTGTATTGAGGGGCAGGGGATAATGTATCCGGATGTAATTAGAAAATTCACCGGCATTCCTGATTCCAAAAAATTAATTATGGGCATCGCCATAGGTTACCCCGACTGGGAATTCCCGGCGAATGAAGTAAAAAGCGAACGAGAGCCGGTGGATAATATTACAACCTGGCACGGGTTCACTGACCAATCATGATATATGGAGCATGCACGGAAAGCCGCTGAAACAGCGGCTTTTTGACTTAATAAGCGGAAATACTTGAACTGAAGTTCTGCAATACCATTGTGGGAAGCCCTGTAAATACCTGTTTTCATTCCCGGTTATAAGGCGCGGGCCCATGGGTGAGAGAATAAACGAAAAATATTGACAGTGTAAAAATTAGTTGTTAAAATTTATCAAAAAAATGTTGTGATTGATATCACATGCATTAACGAGAAAGGTGGTGAAAAGGGCATAACCTGAGCGCAAGTTTATGCCCGTGTTTATGCGAACAAGCATTAAAACAAGACTTGCTTTAATCACCACGGTCTTAATCATCATCGCGGTATTATCAATTGGTTATTTGTCATATAACAAATCCCGGGCTATGCTGGTGGATTACATCCGGGAGAAGTTGTTAACCGAGGCTAAAATTTACTCCGACATGATCGACAAGTACATCTACGAGCGCAGCCGGGACATTGTGATCATGGCCAAGCACCCCAAGCTGACCAGCATGGATGTCCCGGCGGCGGAAAAATCGGCGGTGCTGGCGAGTTTTAAACAGGATTACGGCTGTTACGCCTCCATTTCCCTGACCGACGCCAGCGGCCTGCAGATTGCCGACAGCGACGGCAACGTGGGAGTAATGAAAGACGATAAAGAGTGGTATCAAACTGCCATCAAAGGAGATTTGTATATATCTGATGTGCGCATGTCTACCGACCTGCAGAAACCAGTTTTAAGCTTCGCCCATCCCGTCAAGGACAGCGGCGGAAACGTGATCGGGGTGCTTACCAGCCGCCTGCTGGTGGAAGACACCATCTGGGCCATGGTGGACCAGTTTGCCGCTATTGAAAAAGAAGCCGGCAGGACGGGCTACGCCTATGCAGTTGACAACCGGGGGCTGATTATGGCCCACCCCAACCGGGAAATGGTGCTGCGGGACAACATCCTGGAGATGGGCATCGACGCTTTAAAAGCCGCCGGGGAGAAAATGATTGCCGGCGAAAGCGGGTTTGCCCGGTACACCTTTGAAGGAGTGGATAAATACATCGCCTATGTCCCCCTGGACGGCTGGGGCAAGTATGAGGGCATGGGCTGGTCCATCGCCATGTCATCGCCGGTGGAAGATTTTCTCGCCCCGGTTTACGCCCTGCGCCGGTTCAACCTGGTGTTGGGGATGGTCGCCGTGCTGGCCGGCCTGGCTTTATCCATTCTTTTGGCCACGCAAATAGTCCGTCCCGTCAGCGCGTTACTGAATAATGTCCAGCAGGTGGCCGGAGGTGATCTGACCAAAGAAGTGGATGTGCGAACCAGTGATGAAATAGGCGAGCTGGCCGGCGCCTTCAACCGGATGCTGGCCAGCCTGCGGGATATCGTAGCCAAAGTACAAAGTAATGCTTTGAAACTATCTTCCCACAGCCAGGAACTGGCGGCCTCCGGCCAGGAAGTGAGCGCCAGCATGGAAGAGGTGGCCAGCACCACCAGCGAAGTGGCGGCTTCCTCCGCCCGGAGCGCGGAAAACGCCAGCGCGGCGGAAAAAGAATCCCTGCACATGCAGGAAGTGGCCCGGGAGGGCAGCCGGGCGGTTGAACAGGCCCTGGAGAAAATCAATGCCATAGCGGAAAACAGCAAAACCATCTCCCGGGCGGTGCACGACCTGGGGCAGCAATCCGGCAAAATCGGCCAGATCATCAACACCATCACCGGCATTGCCGACCAGACCAACCTGTTGGCCTTAAACGCCGCCATTGAAGCGGCCAGGGCGGGGGAACACGGCCGGGGCTTTGCCGTGGTGGCCGAAGAAGTGCGCAAGCTGGCCGAGCAATCCGGCCAGGCGGCCGCCGAAATCACCGGGCTGGTGGAACAGGTGCAGGCGGGCGTGGGCAAAGTCATAGCGGCTATGGAACAGGAAGAAGCCGAGGTCAATGAAGGAGTGCGGCTGGCCGGAACCGCCGGAACGGCGCTGGAAGAGATTATCCGGGCCATCGAGCGCAATGCCGGCATCATTAAGGACCTGGCCGCTGGCGCCGGCCAGGTCAATGAGGGCACCCAGCAGCTTTCGGCGGCCAGCCAGCAGGTATCCTCGACAATTCAGCAGCTGTCCAATGCCGCCCAGGAACTGGCTGCTATTGCGTCGGAACTGCAGCAGGCGGTGACCGGGTTTAAAGTGGCGGATTAGCAAAGTAGTAATGGTTTTATCTGACAGCCGGGTGTTCGCAGCCATGGACGCCCGGTTATGTTTATTTTTATGCAATCTTAATTGTCAGCGGCGGCATTAGCCCGGGATATGAACTTGGTGCAGTATGGATTGCAATGTTTAATTTACTGGCCCGGGCGGCGGGTTACCGCCAGCAGGTAAATCTCCCGGCCGGCCCCGGCGTTGTTCAATTCCTTTTCCGCGCTTTGCAAACGCTGCAGCTGCTCCTCGCTTAATTGGGCAACTTCCATTCCTTTAGTATCGATATTGGTCATGTACCATTTCATCCTCCTTTTTACTTTTAGTTTGCCCGATTTTTTTTTATCAATTCCGTGAATTAATTGTTGACCGGTATGTCCATGGAAAATATAATATTACTGAGAACGGTTATCTTTTTCAATCATTGGAGGTACGAGCATGCAGCTGGATCGCGTGAGAAGGGGGGACCTGGTTAAAATAACGGCCATCGCCGATGCCAGGTTAAAGGAGCAGGCCCTTCGCATGGGCATTGAGGAGGGAGCGGTTTTTAGCTGCGTTGAGGCGATACCCGCCGGTCCGGTGGTGCTGGGCAAGCACAGGCAGGAAGTAGCTGTGGGCCGGGATTTGGCCCGCCGCGTCATTGTCGAGCTGCTGACCCGGGCGGGCGTGGCGCAGCCGGTGCCCGCGGCGCTGGAAAGTGAAGTTTGCTGAAAAGCCGTTTGCAGCATTCCATATAATTGCCCGGTATGGCCGGGTTTTTTTGTTGGCTATCCCGCTTCCCGCCGGGCGGCGGGCAGGCCGGCTCGCGTATAATATGGCGTAAATACTCTAATAATTTACACAGCGAGGTAACCAGCCGATGAACTGGCAAGAAAAACTGGCACCGGGGCAAAAAAAGATCGTGCTGGTGGGCAATCCCAACGTGGGCAAGTCGGTGTATTTCCACCGGTTGACGGGGCACTACGTGGATGTGTCCAACTTTCCCGGTACCACCATGGAGTTTTACTGCGGTAAATGGCGGAACGACTTCCTGGTGGATACCCCGGGAGTGTACAGCCTTTCCTCCTTCACGCCCGAAGAGGCTTTGGTACGGGACGCCGTGCTGACCGCCGACCTGGTGATTAACGTGGTGGACGCGGTGCACTTAAGCCGCGACCTTTTCCTTACCTGCCAGCTGGCCGATACGGGGGTGCCCATGGTGGTGGCCCTGAACATGACCGACGAGCTGCTGGCCCGCGGCCTGGAAGTCGACGCGGAGGAGTTGGAGCGCCGCCTGGGCGTTCCCGTGGTACCTACGGCGGCAGTGACCGGCTTTGGTGTGGAGAAATTAAAAGAGCGGCTGGCGGAAGCGCGCTCCGGGCGCTGTGATCCCCCGGTGGAAAATTTGCTGCGCGCCTGCCCCGGCTTACCCCGGGGGGAAGCGCTGCTGGTTTTGGAAGGGGACCCGCAGGTGGCCGCCCGCCGCGGGCTGGAGCCGGGCCGGGAAAAGGAAAGGATATATGCCGCGCGGCGGCGCCGGGTCAACGAGCTGGTTGACGCCGTGCTGCGGGAGCAAGGGCGGGACGAGAGCTTTGCCACCCGGCTGGGCCGCTGGCTGATCAGACCTCTTACCGGCATTCCTGCCCTGGCCCTGACACTGTGGCTGGTTTACGAGCTGGTGGGGGTATTCTTCGCCCAAGTGGTGGTGGAATTTACCGAAGGCGTGGTAATGACCCAGTACTACGAGCCCCTGGTGCGGTCCCTGCTGTCCCGCATTATAGACCTGCAGTCTTCCGTGGGGATTATCCTGGCGGGGCAGTTCGGGCTATTGACCATGGCCGTTACTTACCTGCTGGGCTTGCTCTTCCCCCTGGTGGGGGGCTTTTACCTGGTGCTTTCCCTGCTGGAAGACTCTGGTTACCTGCCCCGCATCGCCATTTTAATGGACCGGGCGATGGGCTACCTGGGCCTGAACGGGCAGGCGGTCATCCCGCTGGTGCTGGGGTTCGGCTGCGTGACCATGGCTGCCATCACCACGCGTATACTGGCCACCGACCGGGAGCGCCGCATCGCCATCTTCCTGCTGGCCCTGTCCGTGCCCTGCTCGGCGCAGATGGCTTTTGTCACGGCCATCCTGGGGACGCTGGGGTCCGGTTTCATGTTTCTTTACGCCTTTCTCATTTTCAGCGTCATGGTGGGGGTGGGTACGGCGGCCGGCCGTTTCCTGCCTGGCTATACCCTGCCGCTGTTGATGGACCTGCCTTCCATGCGCCTGCCCCGGCCCGGCAACGTGCTGCTGAAAACCTGGGTGCGGACCTGCGGCTTCATCAAGGAGGCCATCCCCATATTCCTGGGCGGGGCGCTGCTGCTGGGGTTGCTGCGGGTCACCGGGCTCATGGAAAGAATAGAGCGGCTGATGGAGCCCTTGCTGGCCGGGTGGCTCTTTTTGCCCGGCGAAACAGCCAATGCCTTTCTCATGGGCTTTATCCGCCGGGATTTCGGCACGGCGGGCATCATGGAAATGAACCTTGAGCCGCTGCAAAAATTCGTGGCCCTGGTCACGTTGACTCTGTTCGTGCCCTGCATTGCCTCCACGCTGGTGATAATCAAGGAACGGGGATGGCGGGAGGGTGCGGCCATGTGGCTGCTGATATTCGCACTGGCCTTCCTCACCGGGGGCCTTGTGGCCCACCTGGTTTACTTTATCCGCGCTGTCAACCCGGCCATGACTCTGCCCCTCACGGCCCTGGCTGCCGCGGGGGCGCTGGCGGCCGTCGTGCTTTTAACCCGAAGGCAGCGCGAGCGTGGTTAATAAGGGCCGGCCCTAAGCAAGCCGCGGTCCCGCCGGCGCGTAGATTTGGAACGCAGCGGGGACTACCGGCCCCGCCCACTAAGAGTATCTTTAAGAAACTCGTACCTGGTGCTCCGGTGGTTTCCTCCGTCGCTCCGCAATTTTCATCGTAGTGCAGCTCGAAGCCCGGTGTTCAACACTTGCCGCAGCCTGCGTAACCGGCACCCCACGCCCTAAGGGGTCGCAGCTTCGGGGCTATGACGGGCTACGCAACGCAGCCAGTGCTCCGCTGTACTCCGGAAAGCCACCGGACCGCCGCGATACCCGGCACCTGACCTTGCGCCATGGGCGAGCCGGGGCGAAGCGCCGAACAATAACCTTTTTTGCAGGATAGGTGAAGATAACTTGCAGCACAAGGCGGTAGTAATACTGCTTACCCTGGCCGTTATGCTGGGCGCTCGTGCTCCTGCCTGGGCCGGGCCGGCCGGCGAGCCGGAACTGGTGGGCCAGGCGGCGGTGTTGATGGATGCCGGCAGCGGGCAGGTGTTATATGCCAAAAACCAGGACAAGCGCATGTATCCTGCCAGTACCACCAAGATAATGACCGCGCTGGTGGCGCTGGAAGAAACGTCGCTGGACGAGATGGTCACCGTGAGCGAAAGGGCGGCACAGGTGGGCGGGTCGCGCATTGGCCTGCAGCCGGGGGAAAAGGTGAAAATGGAGCACCTGCTGTATATGCTGATGCTTAGTTCCGCCAACGACGCCGCGGTGGCCATTGCCGAGCACGCGGGCGGGTCGGTGCGGGGCTTTGCCGCGCTGATGAACGCCCGGGCGCGGGAAACCGGCGCGCTGCACACCAACTTCACCAACCCGCACGGGTTGCCCGATGAAAACCACTACACCACCGCCCGCGACTTGGCCAAAATCAGCCGGGAAGCCATGCAGAACGAAACTTTCCGGCGCATCGTGCGCACCGTGAACATCAGGATCGAACGCAAGGAAAACATGCCTCCCGCGGTGCTGCGGCGGGTGGAGGAACTGGAAAAGTTATACGGCCCGGTGCAGGAAGATTTCTTCAATCACAACAAGCTGCTCTGGCACAGCCGTTACGGTTACCGGGGCGCCAACGGCATCAAGACCGGTTACACCGTGGAAGCGGGCCAGTGCATCGCAGCCTCGGCGCGCCGGGAAGGCCGGGAACTGATTGCCGTGGTGCTGAACAGCCAGGGCACCGCCCTGTGGAACGACGCGGCCGCGCTGCTGGATTACGGCTTTAACAATTTCACCCGGGTACAGCTGGTAAAACCCAGGGAAATGATTACCGACGCGGCGGTGCAGCACGGCGAAGCAAGGGCCGTGCTGGAAACAGCGGATTACTTTTACTACAACTTCCCGGTGGGGGAGAGCCCGCGGGTGAACCGCCGGGTGGAATTGGAAGAGAACATAACCGCCCCGGTGGCGGCGGGCGAGCAGCTGGGCGAGATGGTGCTGGAGGCGGGGGGGCGTGAATTGGGGCGCGTGGCGCTGGTGGCGGTGCACCCGGTGGCGCGCAAGGCCTCCAGCTACTGGTGGTTTTGGCCGGGCCTGCTGCTGGCGGCGCTGTTCCTGCTGCGGGTGAGGGCATCGCTGCGCCGGCGCAGGGCCAAAAGCCGGGTAGTATATATGAGGAAAAGGGACCGCTGGTAAGGCGCTCCCGGGAGGTTGTGACAGATATGTCAGCGCTTGGTGTTTTCCGGCAGAGGGCGGCGCACGAAACGCTGTTACCCCGCTAGCCGCGCCGGTCGGGCACCACCAGCCGCACCAGCGCGGTAAAAGGGTAAATGAGGGGCAGGGCGACCAGGCTGCTCAGAACGTTAAAAAGGGTGTGCGCGTTGGCTACCTGGCGCGGCAGGGTGTCGGCCGTTAGCCCCACCAGCAGGGAAAAGGGCTGCAGCAGCGGGAGGAATAGCAGGGCGCCCAGAATGTTAAGCAGGGCGTGGGCCGCGGCCACCTGCTTGCCGGCCCGGGGACCGCTTAAACTGGCCAGAACGGCGGTAAAGCAGGTGCCGATGTTGTTGCCCAGCACCAGAGCCACGGCGGTGGGCAGGGTGATAAGCTGCTGATTGGAAAGCAGCATGACGATCCCCGTGGCGGCGGCGCTGCTGTGCAGCAGCGCGCTGGCCAGCGTGCCCGCCAGCACGGACAGCGCCGGGCTGCTCTGCAGCGACAGCAGCGTGCCCGTGAACCAGGGGGTCTCCTGCAGCGGCGCCAGCGCCGTGGACATCAACCGCAGGCCGGCAAATACTAGTCCGAAGCCGAATAGCGCGCGCCCCAGCTGGCCCGGGGGCCTGTGCCGGCAGCGCAGCCACAGCAGGCCTCCCGCCAGCAGGGCAGGCAGGGCCAGCCGGAACAGGTCAAAAGAAATGAGCTGCACCGTGACACACGTGCCCACGTTGGCGCCCAGCAGGATGCCCACGGCCTGTACCAGGTTCATGAGCCCGGCGTTGACGAAACCGACGGTGAGCACCGAAACGGCAGTGCTGCTTTGGGCCAGCGTGGTCAGCACCATGCCCGTCAGGGCGGCCGCCAAGGGCGTGGTGGTCAGGGTGGCCAGGGCCCGGCGCATTTTTTCCCGGGAAAGGTTCTCCAACCCCAGCTTCATTACCTGCATGCCCCGCAGCAGCATGTACAGGCCCGCCAGGGCGCCGGCCGCAGTGGACAAAGCCATACCTCCTTTTAATTCCCCGTTATTTTTTTATGCCGCGCGAGGCGGGATATGCCGCGTTATTTTTGACATACGTTCATATTGACAGGGCCGGCGGGAATTATATATACTGTTTTAAAGAATCTTTTGGTGGTGGTCGCATGCGCAGGGTTATCGGCGAAGTGGAAAAAAAACTGCGCGCCCACGAGTACAAAATGACCCCCAAGCGGGAGCATGTGCTCAGGGTGCTGCTGGAGAACAAGGATAAACACCTCAGCGCCGAGGAAGTGTATAATCTGGTGAAGCAGCGGTCTCCCGACGTAGGCCTGGCCACCGTGTATCGTACTCTGGAGTTGTTTTCCAACTTTAACATCATCCACACCGTGGACTTCGGCGACGGGCGCAAGCGCTTCGAGTTCGGTGCGGAAAACACGGGGGAGCACCGGCATCATCACTTGATTTGCAGGCACTGCGGCAGGATCATCGAGGTTAACGAGGACCTGCTTGGCGAGCTGGAAGAAAGGGTGAGCCGCGATTACGATTTTTCCATCAGCGATCACGAGCTGAAAATTTACGGCCTCTGCTGCAAGTGCACCGGTAAGAGAGATGAGGAGTAACTGAGGAATCCATGTCGAGAGGCATGGTTTTTTTGTTTTGGGGGTGGCGGAATGAAGGAAGACAGGGAAGAAAGGATCAGGGAGCTGAAAAAGGAAATAGCCGACCTGCGCAACAGGCTGCCTGCACACTCCGTCAAGCCGGCCATGCTCAGCCGCCTGGAGGAACTGGAAGAGGAGCTGGAACGGTTGAAGAAAGATAAGTAGTCCTGCACACAAGCCGCCTGCCTATCATATTATATAGTATTGTTAATGAGGATGTTGAAAAACCAACGGCAGGTGCTTCCGTTTCCTGGAGCGAACGGAAGCGTCCTTTGCCAGCAATCTGGGTGTTTATTTTCATGGTTGGGCGGTGGTGTAAACATGGCCGGCAAGCCGTCGGTAGGGCTGGCATTGGGAGGCGGGTTCCTGCGGGGAACGGCCAACATTGGCGTGCTGCGGGTACTTAAGGAGGAGGGCATCCCGGTGCACATGGTGGCGGGCAGCAGCGCCGGCAGCATTGTGGCGGCGCTGTGTGCTTCGGGTTACAGCCCTGAGCGCATGGAGAAAATCGCTGTAAAACTGCATTTCCGGGACATATTCGACTACGGGTCCACGCTGGTTAACCTGCTGCTCATCGCCGGGGAGTTTTTGGCCGGTTTTTTACACCTGCCTTTTCCCATGCGCCGGCCGCTGGGCCTGATGAAGGGCAACAAGCTGGAGGCGCTGGTCAACAAGTGGGTGGGCAGAAACCGGCTGTTTGACGACACGGAAATCCCGCTGGGCATAACCGCCGTGGACGCCAGGGACGGCGCGCTGGTGGTATTTTTGTCGGGCAAGCCGCTGCTGCGCACCGTGCTGCCGCCGGAAGACGTGATTATCCGCGGTGAGCCGGTGGCGCGGGCGGTGCGGGCCAGCGCGGCCGTGCCCGGGCTGTTTGAGCCGGTGCGCCTGGGCGAGCGCCTGCTGGTGGACGGCGGCGTGCGGGACAACGTCCCCGCCTACGTGCTGCGGCGCATGGGGGCGGAATTTGTCATCGCTGTGGACGTGGGATATGACGGGCGGGAGATGCGCTGCCCGGATAACATCATCGGCGTTTTGTCCCAGAGCCTTGACATTATCGCTTCGGAAGGCATCAACCTCAAACTGGAAGAGCACGCCGACGTGGTCATCCGTCCCGTCATCCGCAACATGGGACCCTGGGATTTTGACAAGATCAAATACTGCATTCGGCAGGGCGAGCAGGCGGCGGCCGCGGCGGTGGACGGGATCAAGCGCCAGCTGAATGGCGGCCGCTGAAAGTCCGTATAAATAAAACCCAAGGAACACCGGTTCCCCGAAGATAGAAAAGAGATCCGCCAAAAAGGCCGTGGAAAATTTAAGTAGGTGCCAGAAGGGGATTAGTCCCCTCAAAAAGAAATGAGACCTCGCGCGCCAAAAACCTGTTTTTGACACCCCCTCCCGCTACCGGTATAATGAATTTGTTGGGAGGGGTTTTACATGCAATTTTTGCCACGGGGACTGGCCACCGGCATCGGCAGCATGCCGTTTAAAGAGCCCGGGCCGGCTTTGCGCCTGGTGTGGGAGAACTTGCCCCGCGTGCCCCACTGGCCGCAGCTGCCGCAGCGGGGCGCGGACGAGGGCTTCGTGCACCAGTTTCTGGACCCCCTGGTGCGGGTACAACAGCTGCTGGTAAAAAGCGGGGATAACTACGTATTTGCGGTGGACGATCCGTCCTGGCCCGACCGGCTTACTGAATTTTACACCACCTACCTGGCCGCCGAAGAGGGCGACTCCGCCGCCCTGCAGGCTTTTGCCTTCCCGCCGTCGTCGGCCGCCGGCTTTTACGCCTTTACGGAGGAGCTGCGGGAAAAGGGTACCGGGGGAGCCCGCTGCCTGAAGGGGCACCTGGCCGGCCCTTTGACCGTAGGGCTGCAGCTGAAGGACGCGCGGGGCCGGGTGGCCTACTACGAGGATCAGCTGCGGGACCTGCTGGTGAAGACGCTGGCCATGCATGCCCGCTGGCAGGCCGCGGAGCTGGGGCGGTTCGGGCTGCCGGTGATCATTTTCGTGGACGAGCCCGGCATCAGGGTTTACGGCAGCAGCAGCTACATAACCGTCACCAGGGAAATGGTGCTGGGCGACTTGAACGCCATCTTTGCTGCCGTGCACGCCGCCGGCGGCATGGTGGGGGTGCATTCCTGCGACGCCATAGACTGGTCGGTGCTGTACGAGTCCGACCTGGACATAGTGAATTTGGATACCTACCAGCACGGGGATTCTTTGCTGCCCTACGCCCGGGAAATGAAGGACTACCTGGCGCGGGGCGGTGTGATGGCCTGGGGCATCGTGCCCACCAGTGGAGACGCCGAGCTCGATGCCCTTGTGGGGCTTTGGAAGGAGAGCGTGTCCAGGCTGGCCGCTCGTGGCGTCGACCGTGCCGCCCTGGAGGGCCAGTGCATGTT